>CAZWWW010000198.1:0-6083 GCA_964637715.1 uncultured Phycisphaeraceae bacterium
GGTTTTTCGACTCAATCGGCCGGGCACCGATGTGGTAATGCGGCGTATGAAACTCGCTGGTGGTCAAGCGCGCCTCGCTGGCTACGTAATCGTTGCGGGAGAGCAACCGGATTTCATCAGCGCGAAGGTAGAGCGGCACGTTGCGTCCGCGGATGTTCGTCTGGACAACGGCATCGAGGATCACCGCCCGGTCCCGGCGAAGATCGTAATAGGCACGCGAGGCACGAATACTGTTGGGACCTTGCGATATGCGCACGTCGCCTTCGAGATAAACGCCCTCGACTTCCATCTTACCGAGCGCGGACGCCATGAGCTGCCGGTCGGGGTTGCCCGTGCCGCTGTCCCCGGCGTGCTCTCGTCTCAGCGCCGGTGCTTGTTTCCCGAGTCCCGCCGGCTCGGGTTTACCGCTTTCATCCGCTCTTGACGCGGGAGAAACCCGCCGGGGCAGAAAGACGACGGCCGCGTCTGCCTGTAATTCGAGAAACTCGTCGTTGCCGGGAATCCCTCGCGACAGATAGACCCCCTGAGTAACCGTGACCGCTTGGCGTGTTGGATCGACATCAACGAGGCTCAGGCTGCCTTTCGACCGAAAACTCAGGATCGGTCTGGGCTTGGCCTTTTTCGGCGGTGTAGCCATACCGGAAGCGTCGATGACCCGCATCGATACCGACGGAGCGGACAGATCCAAACCGGTCTGATCCGCCATACGACGAATGCGCAGCGCTTCCTGGTAGACGCGCTTCTCCCCGGATGTCTCGAAGGCGACATCGTCCGCATGGATCTGCAGTTTGCCGGCGGTGTTCAGCGTCACGAAGAACGCGGGACCGGCTGTCACGGTGCCGGCGATCTCCCGGATCGTGGCATCCCGCCATAACAGGATCTGAAGCTGTTGAGCTCGATGCCCGCCGACGCGTGCGTCCGCCACCCACACGATCGCCTGGCGAGCGCGCAGCGTCAGCCCTTCGTTCGTCCCCTGTCGGAGCACGAAATCCCCAACAAAATGAAGCGTATTGCCGTAGGTTGGGTCGGAGAACACATAGACCAGCTCCGCGTTCATGTCGACGGGCAACTCGGAAGCACCGCTAGGAAGCATCTCGATGCTGACCGGGTCGGCAAGCGGCACGGGGGTCTGCGCGTCAGCCTGAATCGCAAGGATCAGGCACACGAGCGCAACGAACGTGGTTACGGCGATCCGATTATCTTCGTGTTCCAACCGAGGATCCCGACGGATGAAGCCTGGCACGACGTCGTTCAAGGGTTCCGCGCCTGTTCGCGAACGAGCGTGCATCGAGTCGGGAGTATAAGTCGGGCGAGCCGACGGTCAATTCTACGCTGAAGCAACACGCTCAATTGGTCCATTATGGGACGTTCAGGTCCGCCTGCCGTTCGGCAGCCCCCAAAACCTGGCGTGCAGCCTTTCACACGAGACGTTTGAATGATTTTTTGAATCAGGGGGTTCCGTGGCCGGCCTGTTCAGGTTAGGATGGTGCTGCCGCACTGCGGTAATGCGATCGAGCGCTCTCCCCGCACGTCGCCCGATAATCGTCGGGATTGCACAACCGAGGGAAAGCACTAGACGCGGAATGTTGGTTTGCATAGCCGTCCAATCCCCCATTGGACGGCTCCCTAAGGCCCGGTCCACCCCGCCGGGCCTCTTTTATGCGCTGCCGGTGCAGGTATGGCGGGCCACGCTCCGCCGGCGGTGGCGTTGGTTGCGCGGGGCGATCGATAGAACCCGAAACCTTTCGGCGGTCGTTAGTTTGTAGGCTTGTCAAGCTAGAGCAAGCTCAATATTCGATTCTATGTAGCGGTCGAATCACTGTTTCATTCGGTGCGTCGACTCGATGCGGCGATACACGATAACGGAGAATGCTGTAGGGCAAAAAGTGTTCTGTTCTTTCCTGCGCCTCAAGCGAGGGATCCGTGCACGGTGGGCCACAAACGCACCGGTTCGGTTCCGGGTGCCGTTTTGACCGATGGGTTTTCTATCGAATCGGGGTGAACCCGATCGGACGCCGGTACGACTGGTTTGATAAGGTAGTTCAGTGATCGTGGACCAAAGCGAGGCCTGATAATGTTGCCCTCGGCGTTTGAACCTAAAGGACCGGGCCCCGGCGTTTTGCTGGTGTGTCCAAGGGGTCAATCGCGGGCCGCACTTTTTTTGCGCGTGTGTCTTACCACCGGCGAATGTAGCACGCGTGTTGCTCTGAAGGCATGATACCGGTGTGGGCGGGCGGGCCGAAGCTTGCTATAATGCGAGACTCCAAGGTGAGCACCGGAGGTCCCGGTTTGAGATCGAAGACCGCTCGAGTTTTTCGCGAACCATTATGCTTCCATCAAAACGATTCATGGGGTTCGCCACGCGTAACCTTCTCTTAATCACTGCTTTTCTTGCGGGTGGGCTGGGCGTAGGCGGCTGGTTATATGCCGTGCGTTCGGTTTCGCCGCGTCGTGCGCCGGGTGCATCACCGCCCTTTGTGAAGACATTGGTTGTTCACCGCCAGGACATCACGCAAACATACATTGGTTACGGTACGGCCAAGGCGGAATCCATCGCGCGGCTTTCGTCGGAAGTGGCGTCGACGGTGCTCGAACGGGTCAATCACGTGCGCGACGGTGTTCGTGTGTCCGCGGGTCAGCCACTCGTTCGCCTGGATGATCGAGACTATCAGTATGCGCTGGACCAGGCTGTTGCGCTGGCGGACGCCGATGCCGCTTCCATTGACGAGCTGAACATTGAAGAGGAAAAACTTCGACAGATCGTGGACACGGCGGAACAGGAGTATCGCGTAGCGACGGCGGAATTCGAGCGCGTTAGCGGTTTGTTTGAGCGCGCGGCGGCGGCAGAAAAGGAGATGAACGACGCCACGCTGGCCCGCCAACGCGCGCGACGCGTTCTAGAGGGGTATGAACGCGAGCTGGCCCTGGTAGCTCCACAGCGCGCACGGATGGAGGCGTCGCATCGCGGTCGTCTAGCCGCCGTGGAGCGCGCCCGCTTGGATGTTGGGCGGTGTCTGATCGTTGCACCGATCGACGGCGTGATCCAGAGGCTTGAGGTGGACGTGGGTGATCGTGTCGCACCGGGATCGCCCGTGGCAACGATCCTGGATGCGCGCCGCGTGGAGATTCCCATTCAACTGCCCGGCTCGTTATACGGCGCTGTGACGGCGGGTGTTTCGTGTCGATTGGAATCAGAGTGTTCGAGCGATACCGCGTGGACCGGAACCGTCGCCCGGGTGGCGCCGATGGTCGACGAGCAGACGCGCACGTTTACGGCTTTTCTGTCCGTGGACAACGGTTTGCAGCCCGTTCCTTTGATTCCAGGCGTGTTTGTTCGGGCGCTGATCGAGGGCGCCACGCAGCGCGACGTCCTGGCTGTGCCGCGCGGTGCGATTCGTGATGGCTATGTTTTTGTTGAGCAGGACGGCCTGTCGAGGCGTCGTGCGGTCGTGGTGGATCGGAACGTGGTCGAGCGTGCGATTGTTCATGGCGCGCTGGGCGACGGCGACCGTGTGATCCTGTCCAATCTTGACGCCCTGACGGACGGAACCCCGGTGCGCGTCGCTGGTGGAACGCACGATAACGATACGGATGGTTCGGACGCACGCGTCGGGTTGGGCGCTGCGGGGATCAAGACGCCCGGCGCGGAAACCGTCGCCGTGCCTGACGGGTCGCCGGTGCCATGACCTCACTCCCACGCTTCAGCGTTCAGAATCCCGTGCTCGTCAACCTGCTTATGGTTGCGATCATTGTCGGGGGCGCCTACGCGGCGCTGACGATGATCCGCGAGATGGTGCCGGAATCGCGTCCCAACCGCATTCTTATCACGACTTCCTACCCCGGCGCGACGCCGTCCGAAGTGGAAAAAGGCATTACGCTAAAGATCGAAGAAGCGGTCAAAGACGTCAAAGGCGTCGAGAAAATCCTGGCGAACATCACCGAAGGGCGCAGCACGATCACGGTCGAGCTGCAGAGCGGATTCGCCGACGTCGACCAGGCGGTCACCGATATCAAGGCGGCGATCGACACCATCCCTCGAGAGGACTTTCCGGAAGAGGCCAAAGAGTCGCGCGTGGCCAAGTTCGAACCGCGGTTTCCCGTCATCAGCGTGGCGTTGTCCGGAGACCTCGATCACCGGGCGCTGAAATCGCTTGGTGAACAGCTTAGACAGGACATCCTCGAGCTTCCCGACGTTTCGGACGTCGTGCTCAGCGGTACGTGCAAGGATGAGATCAGTATCGAGGTCGAGCCCTCCAAACTCGTTGAATTCAATCTGTCGCTGCTCGATATTTCGGATGCGATCGCGCGGACCAATCTCGATCTGCCCGGCGGGCAGGTGCGTGCGGCGTCGGAGAACGTGTCCGTGCGCACGTTGGGCGAGCACGACCGGGCGGTTGATCTTCTGGATATCGTCATACGTAGCGACCCGTCCGGGCGCATTGTACGCCTCCGCGACGTGGCGACGGCGCGCGATACGTTTGAAGACGTCGACGTGCTGGGGCGGTTTCGCGGCATCCCATCCGTGAACGTGACGGTATACAAAACACCGGAGCAGGATGCGATTCGTATCGCCGGCGCCGTGCATGCTCTGGTAGCCGGAAAAATGAACCGGTCGTTCAAACGTCCGATACAGCAAAGAATCAAGACGATGTTGTCCGGGCAGGACGAGCTCGGCAAGATCTACGCCCGCGCTCGTTCCCACCCCTTCCCCCCGGTTGTCACCGTAGGCGTGCATACTGATCTTTCGCGCTTTATTGAGGGGCGTCTCGAGTTGCTCGAGCGGAACGGTTTTTGGGGGTTGATCCTCGTCACCCTTTCGTTGCTCTTGTTTTTGAACTGGCGTGTCTCATTCTGGGTGGTGGCGGGTTTGACCCTGGCGGTGTGCGGTTCGTTGATCTGCATGACCTGGCTCGGTCAAACGCTCAATCTCATGACGATGTTCGGGTTGATCATCGTTCTGGGGTTGCTCGTTGACGACGCGATCATCGTGTCGGAGCACGTCTACACGAAGTTTGAGCAAGGGATGGCTCCGAAGTTGGCGGCGATCACTGGCGCGGAAGAGGTTACGTGGCCGGTCTTTTGTTGTGTGCTGACGACGATCGTGGCGTTCATCCCGCTCATGTTCATCAAGGGGCGCATGGGCGATTGGATGGGCGTGCTGCCGGTCGTGGTGTGTGTGGCGCTGTCCGTATCCCTGGCGGAAGCGCTGACGATCCTTCCCTGCCACCTGGCCCACGGGTTGCGAAGTCCGGGGCAGGGCGCGTCTGCACGGAAACGAGATGGTGCGAACCTGTTCGTGCGTCTTGCCCGACGGTTCCGCGCTGCGCAGGACCGTTGCGCACGCGATTATCTGCGGGGTGGATACGAACGGGCGTTGCGGTGGACGGTGCGGAATCGCTACGTCACGATGTCTGCGCTCATCGGGACCTTGTGTATCGCCGTGGGCCTGGTCGCGGGCGGGCACGTTCCGTTTGTGTTCTTGCAGAAGATGGACGCCGAGACGCTTGTCGTGAAGATGAAGATGGGTGTGGGAACGCCGATCGAAGACACGCAGCGCGCGGCGGAGGAGATCGAGCACGTGGTGCTCAGTCTTCCCGAACTCAAGAGCGTCTACACACTGCTGGGCCGAAGTCTCAGCGACGACGGGCTGGCCTCTCCGCCGCAGTCGCATCTGGGACAATTGTTTATCGAACTGTGCGCGAGCGAGGACCGCAACCGCAGCAGCGACGCGATTCTCAACGAATTGCGTGCCCGTACGAACGACATTCCCGGTGTGCGCAAACTGACCTTTACGAGTATTCAGGGTGGACCCGGCGGTGCGCCGATTCATCTGGAGATCAGCGGGGCGTCGATCGATGCCCTGGCGGATGCGGCGAAACACATCAAGGATCGTCTGGGGCGGTTCGACGGCGTGCAGGATATCGTCGACGATCTCGACGCGGGTCAGCGCGAGGTCAAGATCGATCTGTTTGATTCCGCCCGGGCGCTCGGTTTGACTACGGAATCGTTGGCGACTCAGGTACGCGCCGCGTTCTACGGCGTTGAGGCCAGAAAGGTTCAACGCGGACGCGAGGACGTAAAAA
>CAZWWW010000199.1:0-6074 GCA_964637715.1 uncultured Phycisphaeraceae bacterium
CTCGATGCGGCAACTGGTAAACTGTTATGGCAATACGAAACAAGGGGTGAGATCATTTCGTCGGCCAACCCGACGTCGGACCGCATAGTGTTCGGCTCCTACGACGGGCAATTGTACTGCCTTTCCAAGCGCGACGGTCATTTGTTGTGGTCGTTTCAAACGGAAGGACGCGTTCACGCCTCGCCGGCTTTGGCAAACGGCAAGGTGATCGTAGCCGGATGCGATGAGCACCTGCACGTCGTGGATCTGGATCTTGGGAAACAAGTTTCCAGCCTTCCACTGGGATCGGTATCGGGTTCTTCACCCGCTGTTTCCGGCGACATGGCCTTTGTGCCAACCTACGGTCACAAAGTGCTGGGTGTGGATTGGGTGACACGTACAGTGAAATGGACCTTTGAGGATGCCGATCGCCCGTTTCCCTTTCTTTCCTCCGCCGCGGTATCGAAAGGCATTGTGGTCATCACGGGTCGCGATAAGCGCATCCGTGGTCTTGAGGCGACGACCGGGCACCAGCTATGGGAGGTGGCTACCAAGGGACGCAATGACGCTTCGCCGGTGATCCTTGGGGACCGCGTGTATCAACCGTCGTCGGACGGAACCCTTTATGTTCTGAAGCTAACGTCGGGGAAAATCCTTGAGCGGTTCGAGACCGGGGCACCCATGTCGGCCTCACCGGCCATCGGTTCCGGTCGGCTTGTGATCGGCACGGAAGACGGCACGGTTTATTGCCTGGGCAGGCGCATTAAGGGTCAACCGTAACGCACACGCCTAGCCTTTTCGGTCAATCGCCTGGTCTCACCAACCTCGAACGCCTCGTGCGAACGCCCGGCGCGCCGTCGAGCTCAGCGCCGTAGCACATAGGCCATATACCAGTCGTTCTCGCCCACGGGTGTTCCGGGACGACCCTTGGGAAATTCGTCAACGACCTCCAGCCCGGCGAGGGTAAACAAGTGGCGGTATTGAACGGGCGTAAGAAAATGCAAACGATGGACCGACTCGAACTCCGTATAATGTCCGAGCGATTTGTCCAGCTCCAATACGCGATAGCGCAGCGTGCACCGCTGGTGGATACGGTCCACCTCCGGGACGGTGATGCGGATCATCTCGCGCGATCCCGGACTCTCGCTGTGAAAGTGTCGGACATCGGGTCGCGGCTGATCGCAAAACACAGCCGCACCGTTCCACACCTCGATGTACGCATTGGCGCCGGTGCGAAGACCCGCCCGCATGACTGACAAACTCTCCAACATCGCTTCGGCTGAGTCCATACAGTTGAGCACGTTGAAGAAGCTGACCACGCCGTCGAGATCGCGAATCGACGACGGCTTACCCCCGCCCTCAGCCGCTGCGCAGACGAACGTCGCGGACCCGATGTCTTGAAATGACGCCTTGGCCCGCGCCTGATCGATCATAGCCGGTGACGTGTCGAAGCCGATCACGTCGTAGCCCCGTCGAGCCATCGCGATAACGTGTGACCCGGTACCGCAACCGAAATCGAGTACGCGCGCGCCGGCGCCTCGATCGTCCAGTTCAAGCAACGTGCAGGCGGACTCGACCTCACTCTCCACGTCTCGATGACGGTAGAACGTGTCATAGGCGGCGGCAAAGCGGTCGTGGTAATCGTGCAACGCGCGATGAAGGGCGGGTTGCGCATTCAAGAGAGCTAACGACATTTGAATACCCTCGTCGCCCGCAGAACCATGCGCAGCAGCATCCACCCGTGACGCAGCGGCCTGGTCTTGGGAACGCCGTATTGCCGACAGGCGTAGCGCGTGGGCACTTCGGAAATCTTCAACCCCAGGCGCGCCGCACCGAAGGCGAGCTCGAAATCGCCGAACGGATCGTGCAACCCCAGAAACCCCCAGTTGCGCAGTAGGCGCCGAAACTGGACCCGGTCGATCGCCTTGATACCGCACAACACGTCCGACGTACGCTGCCCCAAAAACCAGGTAAACCAGACGGCGAACAGCGCGTTTCCGATTACGTTCAGCACCGGCATGGAACCGGGTTGGCGCGGATAGACGAACCGACTGCCGTTGACATACTCTGCCCGCCCGGAGGCGACGACCTCGAACACCTTGAGCACGTCCTCCGGTGGAGAGGTCCGGTCCGCCTCGAGCAGGATGATGACGTCTCCTGTGGCCTGGTCGAATCCCTTACGAATCGCATCGCCCTGACCGATGCCGTCTTGCACGAGCAGGCGTATGTTGCGTTCGGGGTAGGCGCAGATTACTCGTTCTATCTCCTCGCGCGTACCGTCCGTTGAATGGCCCTCGACGAACAGAATCTCCGTATGCGCGCCGACCTCGGGAATCGATTGGACCATCGGTTCGATGTTGGCGTGCTCGTCGCGCGTCGTCAGCACGATGGACGCGGTCTTGCGCGCCGCGTCGGTCGTCCGGTCCCCCGGGCGGGCTACAAGAATCTCCGTACTGGCCAGTCGTCCCACGAACGGCATCAGCCCCGCGACCCAGTTGATCGCCGGACCGACGCCCAACCATCGCTTCGGGCAGAACAGCTTCGGGCGCACGTCGATCGGCTCGAACCCGGTCGCTTCCAGAAAGACGCGCAGGTCACCGACGCTAAGCCAGTTGCGGATGCGCTCCGGACGCTTGAGCCTCAGCGCAGCCGCACAGCGCAAGACCGGGCGCCAAAGGTAATTGTGCTGAACGATCACCAGCCGGGACGTCAGCGAGGTGTGGCGTCGAAGGGCTGTCAGCAACGCGAACAGGTCGTCCACATAACCGGCCATGTCGTTTAAGATGACATAGGCGAACCGTTCGTCGGTATCGATGTCGTAGTCCGCGGACGTGACGAACTCATACTTCGGATAGCGTTTCCGCCCGAGCG
This sequence comes from uncultured Phycisphaeraceae bacterium, assembly GCA_964637715.1. Taxonomy (GTDB): domain Bacteria; phylum Planctomycetota; class Phycisphaerae; order UBA1845; family UBA1845; genus CAZWWW01. Next base: position 2,851 of record CAZWWW010000199.1, read on the forward strand.
CCGCAGCGCTCGGCGACACATCCACCCCCACCCCGCGTGAAGGACGCAGGGCATCGATCAGCGCGCCGTCTTCGCACCCCAGCACAAGCACCGATTCGCCGGGCGGTACGACGAACTGCAGGTACTCGATCTTGCGTTGGTGATAGAACGGGTTTCGCCGTCGCCAGCGATCCAGCATGGCGGCGTAGGTTTCCTCAGCGTGATCCGGCGTCGACGCGGGGCGATCCTGTCTACTTAAGTGATTAGCAACGGTCTGTCGCGATGCCGGGTCGGGTGGTGCACACAGCACATCGCATGGGCGCGGCCCACCGAACGTGGCGCCCGTCGCAGGCGGTGATTCCTGAATCGTGTCCGCTACTACGTTGGCGGTCATCCTTGGTGTTCCGTTGAAAAACGCCTCAGCGCGCCGACACAACCGCAAGCACAAGCACACCCACAACCACGCCCAAAGCTTCAGGATTTCTCGTGCGCGAACCCCGGGATACACGTTGTCGTCGAAGGGTAAGCTCGATCATTGTGCCGCGGCGGCGACGGCGGCGGTTCCGACCATGCGCCCTGCTTGGAACGCGCGAATCGCGTCGCATACATAGTCGATCTGTTCTTCGCTGAGATCGAACCCCGTGGGGAGCATCAACCCTCGCTCGAACAGTCGGATGGACGAGATGGGTCGCTCGCGCACCACGACGTCGGCGTTCGCGAGCGCCGGCTGCATGTGAAGCGGATAGAAGAATCGCCGCGTACCGATATTGAACATCTTTAGATGCGCCTGCAAGCCCTCCGGATCGTCGACAAGGATGTTGACCCGAAACGGCACGTTGCGCCCGAACCCGTTGTCGCCCAAAAAACGAAGCCCCGGACACGCCGCCAATCGTTCCACATAGGCCCGTTGAATCTCGAGCTTGCGCTCGATGGTCGACTCGATGCGCGAAAACTGAGCGAGCCCGACAGCCGCCTGCATGTCCGTAATGCGAAAGTTGTAGCCGATGCGCTCGTGTACGAACGTACCCCGAGTAAGGCGTCCCTGGTTCTTGAAGTAGACGCATTCGTCAACCAGACGGGCGTCGTCGACGAGCAGCGCCCCGCCCTCGCCGGTGGTCATCGTCTTGTCCGCAAAAAAGGAGATGCACCCGATGTCGCCGAGCGTACCGACGTGGCGCTCTTCGAAGGTGACGCCCATGCCCTGCGCGGCATCCTCAACAATCCGCAGCGCGTGCCGGTCCGCCAGCGCGCGAACCGCCGTCATGTCGCATGATTGACCGTATATGTGAACCGGCACGATCGCCTTAGTCTTGGCAGACAGACTTCGCTCCGCGGAGGGGATGCAGATGTTGCCGTCGAACTCGTCCACGTCGACGAGCACCGGCGTCGCCCCGGTAAGCAGCACGGCCGAAACCGTACCGAAAAAGGTGAAATCGGGCACCATCACTTCGTCGCCGGGCCCGATGCCCAACACCTTCAACGCCGCGAAAATCGCCTGCGTCCCGTTGGGTACCATAAGAACCCGCCGGCAACCAACGTATTTCGCAAGGGCTTCCTCGAGTTCGCGCGTCTTGGGTCCCTCGGTGATCCAATTCCCCGCGAGGGTTTCCAGCACCTTGGCGGTCTCCTGGAAACCCAACGACGGGCTAAACTCCGGTACCTGCATGATCGCACTCCCTGTTCCGCCTCGGCCGGTATACGAGAGGCGGCGCCACCGATCGCGCCACCGACACCACGACTGCGGCATGGTCCCAAACCAGTGGCGCGAACGCAGGTTTATCGGTACCTCCGCACCGCCACTGGAATCAGGCAAGTCCGTTTTGAGCCAGACACGAACCGGGCTGACCCGCCGTTTTTGCCGATAACTTCGATGTTCATGCGCGCATGACGCGCCCGACAGACAGCGCGTCGTGGCATTGCTACAGCCTCTTGAAACAGGTGTGGTACGGCGTCGCAGTCGTCGTCTGCCCCGGCAAGACGCCGTTACCACACGAGTTGTTCAAGCTTTTTCAACAGGCTTTTCGAACAGATTGTTAACCCAATCGAGACCAGGACATGACATCGCTTCCATCCATCCCCGGCGCGTTCCCCGCGGAATCATCCGGCGCCGTCAGCCCAACCCGCCTAACGCTTGAACGTCACCGGCGCGTCTGGGCGCGAAAGGGCGTGCTGCGCGCGGTCTACCGGAGTTACTACCGCGAGATGTTTGATCGTATCAGCGCGCATCGCCCGATCGTCGAGATCGGCAGTGGGCCCGGTTTTCTCAAAGAATACGCACCGGAGATCATCAGCACGGACGTCGAACCGCTTCCCTGGATCGATCGAGTCGTGGATGGATGCGTGTTGCCGTTCGACAACGGCTCGGTAGGCAACTTCGTGATGATGGACGTGTTCCACCATCTCGGACGACCATTCGATTTCCTGCGTGAAGCGCATCGCGTGCTCACAACGGGTGGCCGGGTGGTTATGATCGAGCCGTGGACGAGTCCGCTCGGACGGTTCGTGTACGCCTATCTGTGTCACGAGGGCATCGACAGGCACGCTGACCCGTCCAACCCGTTCGGAGACGACAAGGACGCCCTCGACGGCAACGCGGCCCTGCCTCAACTCGTATTCGCGAAAAAGGCCCGTGATGTGACAGATTCGTGTCACTTCGGCGGTCTCGCCCTACAATCCGTGCGACCCCTGTCAGCGTTCGCCTATCTGCTCACCGGCGGTTTCAAACCGATCTGCCTGTTGCCCCGACCGCTGTTGCCGCTGGTCCAGTGGATGGACCGAATGGCTGCGCCGCTGGCCGGTTGGATCGGCGTCCGGGCGATCATCGTGCTTGAAAAAACGACCGAGTGAAACGCGGAATCCGTTGCCCTGTGCTTGGCGAGTTCGTAACGATCTAGAGCAAGCTCTCTTTTTGTGTAGCGGTCGAATCATCGTTTCGTTGGGCGAATCGGCTTGATGCGGCGATACACAAAAACGCACTATGCTGTAGTGCAGCGTTACAGCTTATTCTTAGGGTTCGTTGTGGGTGGCATGGGCAAACTTGTTTGCCCGTGACTGTCCCCGGAACAACACGGGCGAGCTGCTGCTTGCCCATGCCACCCCAAAAACAAGGTGTGACAAAGCACTAGCGACTTCAAGATAGGGCAGGTGGTGCGCCCGGCTATGCCGGGGGGTTCACCTGCGTCGCCCATGGCAGGTCAACCTTCCGCCTTGGGGCGAAGGAACGACCTGCCCTACCGTTTTTTACG
>CAZWWW010000200.1:0-6062 GCA_964637715.1 uncultured Phycisphaeraceae bacterium
AGCATGTCCAGCGTGTCGCGACCGCGACACTCGCCGACCACGATGCGGTCCGGTCTCATACGAAGACTGTTCACCAGCAGGTCTCGAATGGCGATGCGCCCCTTACCCTCGATGTTGGCCGGTCGCGTTTCGAGCCGCACCACGTGCGGCTGGCGCAGTTGCAACTCCGCCGCGTCCTCGATGGTCACGATGCGGTCGCTGTCCGGAATGAAACTCGACAGGTTGTTAAGCAGCGTTGTCTTACCGGAACCGGTACCGCCCACGACGACAATGTTCAGGTGGGCGATAACACACATTTCCAGAAAGTCGCGTATTTCAGTCGTCACCGACTTGAAGTTGATGTAATCATCCCAGGTGATGGGGTCGGCACCGAAGCGACGAATCGACAGGCTGGGACCGTCAATCGCCAGGGGGGGAATGACCGCATTCACACGGCTTCCGTCGGCAAGACGGGCGTCGACCAACGGACAGGTTTCGTCACAACGACGCCCGACTGCGCTGACGATCTTGTCGATCACATGCATCAGGTGGGCGTTGTCCCGAAACTCGACTTCGGTCACTTCGAGGCGACCGTGACGTTCGACATACACCTGCTTGGGGCCATTAACGAGAATGTCGCTGATCGACGGATCGCTGAGGATCACCTCAAGGGGTCCAAGACCGAACGTCTCGTCGAGCACCTCGCTCACCAGCCGCTGGCGCTCGCTGAAGTTAAGCAGCGTGTTCTCCTGGTCGGCCAGGCTCGATACAATTTCCTTGACCTGCTCGCGCAACGATTCGTCGTCGCCCACCATTCTGGCCAGATCGAGTTTATCGATCAGCTTGCGGTGGAGGCGCATCTTCAGCGCGTTGAATTGTTCCGTTTTCTCCTTTGATATTTTGGGTCGGGCGATGACCTTGGGTTTCGGTGCCGACGGCTTGCCCGGAGGGGGTTTCAGCGCCGTGGGCCCTTTCGTCCCACCCGACAGGACGGACGTCCCCTCCGCTGAAGGCGTCGGTTTCGTGACTCCGGGCAATCGCTTGGCAAACATAGACACGCTCCGACCGTACCGTTGTGGATGGAATCCCCCGTAGGCCCACGCCGTTGTTCCACCGCCCGGCGGTTACGCCGTGCGGTTCAGCGCGTGGCACCCGGCATCGCTTCAGGTTTGCGCAAAGATACGCCCGATCAACCCCTTTTTGCGTGCCTCTTTATCATCGGCGTGCCCGCCGGGGTTATGCAGGCAGTGGGCGATTTCCTCCACCGCCTGGCGCACCTTGCTTTTCGGACTGTGGGTCTTGAGCGGTTCACCGAGATTGATCGCCCCGCTGACGGTGGCCCAATCGTCCGGTAGTGTGGTGAACACGGGCAGACCGAGCGTCTCCGACACATGTTCGACGGTAACATGACCGGAGTCTCGACCGACGCGGTTCACGACGAGTTTCGTTCGATCGAGGCTGGCGCCGGACTCCTTAAACGAGTCGATCATGCGCATCGCGTTACGCACACAAGGAATGAGAAGCTGGACGACCAGCAGATTCACGTCCGACAGCGCGAGCATGGGCTGGGCGCCGTTATCGAAGCGTGCGGGACCGTCAGCCACGACGTAGTCGCACATCGACATCAGGTTGGACAGCACGCCCACACAAGCGGCGGCGGTAATGACGTCGGACTCGGCAAAGTTGGCGGGGCGCGCCAGTATCTTTACACCGGACGAATGAGCGGCCAGCGCCCGATTCATCACATGCGGCTCGAGCTGCTCGGGGGTACCGCACAGATCGGCCAGCGTGTATTTCGGCTCGATATCGAGAAACGTGGCGACCTGACCGTAGCGATAATCCAGATCAACCACCGTAACGGGGCGTTCGGCTAACGAGGCCAATTCAACCGCGAGACTCGTGGCCAGCATCGTCGCACCCACGCCGCCGGCAGAGCCCATGACGGTAATCAGTTTCCCTGAGCGCGCGTGCGCGGGACGCTGAGCGGACACCTTCTCCGTAGCTTCAAGGAGCGAGGTCCCTTCGATGGGTTTGGGAAGGAATTCGCGAACACCCAGTCGCATGACCTTGAGAATGAGCGGCCCGTCTGTCAACTCCGAGGTGGCGAACACGGCCGGAGCGCCCTCTTCGCTCATGACCTCGGAGAGAATGGGCAGCACGGTCTCCGGCGCGGGATCGAGATCGGCGACGACTATGTCGACAGGGAATTGCTTGACAGCCTGGGCGAGTAGGGCGGGTTCGTCCACCTCCGCAACCACCTTGACGCCCTCGAACTGAGAGAGCATGGCGCGCAGCTCCGCCGCAAATGCCTCGTTGCGGTGCATGATCAGGAATTTGACGTCCAATCCCATCTGTGTTCGTGTCGGCGTGTCGTATGAGCCGACGCGCATCCCTCGCGTTGAAACACATCCCCCGTATTCAGCGCCGCTGCGTACGCGCACCGGCGTGGAACGAATCGCGTACCAGAGCAAGCTCTGTTTTTGTGTAGCGGTCGAATCACCGTTTCATCCGGCGAATCGACTCGATTCGGCGATACACCAAGTAACAGACGATGCGGTAACCCCGCGCCGCGCCTTAGTCCGCCTGTTAGCTGGACCCGCAGCGCCGTATGTTGCATCTATCGGCTTATTGCCGCGATCGGCGTTGCGGAGGGCGGTACCGATTCGATACCGGATGCGCGGTCCGATACCACCAGGCGCCGGGTTTTCGCGGCAGACACACGTCCTCTAACAAACGCCCCCGGAAACGCGTGTTGCGCGCCCGGGGGCAAGTGCCGTTACGTACGTTGATTTGTTATCGCTCATACGTGGAGCGTCGTTCGCTCAGTCGACGTCTTCCGCCTGTCCCCACGGTCCGTGGAACGACGTCTTATCTGGTTTGCTCGCGGCATCCTTGCCTCCGAGCGATCCGTTGACTTCGTTCTTGGAATCCAACAGTCCGAGGGCATACAACTCAATATCCGAAGGGTCGACCAATCCACTGCCCGGCAGCGCGACCTTTTGATGCGGATCAAGTGGTGCTATGATTTCCGGCGTCACAAGGATCACCAGGTCCGACAACGATCGCTCGAAGTTCACTGAACTGAACAGCGTGCCCAGCACCGGCAGGTCGCCGAAGCCCGGTATGCGCGAGGTAATGCCGCGAACCTGTTCGCTCAGCAAACCCGCGATCGCGATCGTTTGACCACTGCCGAGTTCCACGGTTGTCGAGGCGGATCGGGTGGTCAGACCGGGAATCACAAAGCCCTGAAACTGCGCCGCCGTCGTGAAGTCCAATTCGGACACCTCGGGGGTCACCTGCAATCTGATGCGTTGCCCCCCCCGCACAATAGGCGTAAAACTCAGGCGGACACCGAACTCGCGAAACTCGACCGTAACCGTCTGGTTGCCCTGGGGTACGGGAATCGGAAACTCGCCACCGGCGAGGAACGTGGCTTTCTCACCACTCAATGCAACCAGATTGGGTTCAGCCAGCACGCGCAGCAGGCTGTTGTCCGCCATCGCTTTCACGAACAGTTGAGCCTGGACGCGCGGAAACCCGAGCGAAAACGTCGTTTGATCTGAAATGTTAACACCGGATTGGTCGGTGAGAAACGGTAGGTTTTGCGTCACCGGCGACGAAGCCGCTGCCCCGATGTTAATCGGATTGATACCGCCAAGCTGGTTGACGAGGAAACCGTCCTTGAAGTTCTGCCCCGCAAGAAATCCATTGACCCCGAGGTTACGTGCGGCCTTGCGGTTTACCTCCGCCACCACGACGCGAATCATCACCTGCTGCTCGCCCGCGAGTTGCAGGTGATTCTGCACGGTGGTCGGATTGGTCGCATCGGCAGACGGGGGAAGAAACAACCCCGCCACGTCGGCCATGCGCTCGGCGTTGTCGAGGCTGGAAGCGTCCCCGGTCAGGATGATGTTTCCGTTTACCGCGTGCGCCTCGGCGGTGGACAGCGGGTCGATGGCTTTGAGGGCCTTATTCAGGCTGCTGACGTCCAGCTCCACCACGACGTCGAAGATGTACTGTTGCCGGTCCGCCCCCTGCAACACGATACTCGTGTTGCCGAAGCTGTTGCCCGTCACGAGCAAACGCGTGGGGCTCAGGACCTGCACGTCAGCGATGCCCCGTGCGACCACGTCGGCCCGGGTGATCTCGACGGTCGTCTCGATCGTCGCGCTGCGGTTCAACGGAATCGTTATGCGCTGCGAACTACCGGACATGTCCATCACGGTGGCCCGAAACGCACCGCGCGCGCTATCCGCCGCCTGTCCGAAGACACCGGTTGCGGTTCCGGACAACGCGCAACCGATCGCGAGCATCACGCCGGTCCGAGCGAACGCACGCAAGACGCGCCGTCTCGTCCCCCTGGGTTCCGGTTGACCCTGTTGACATCCTGGTCGAAACATGAAACGCATCCTCCTCGCTACTCACCGGGGTCGACGTAGTCCTGGTCTTCCCCTGGGTCCACATTCGGATTCATTGGCAACTGATCGGGCGGAAGCAGGCGCCGCTGGTCGGGTTTCAGCATACGAACGGCGCGGCTCATCGACGCCGGCGGTGTTCCCGCTCCGCGCGTCACCCCGATGATGTTGCTTGAGTTTTTGCTCTCAAACGTAATGGTTTCCAACATATCGCCCGAGCCTGATCCGCGACGGATCACTACGTCGAACGGCTTCGCCTCGTTACGCGCCGGTCGATCCGCCACGAGCGTTGCTTTCGGCTTCGGCGTTGCCTTTGTGGTCGATTCGTCCAACCCCATGAGTGACGCCAGCAGATTGCTGGTCGACGCAGAGGCCGTCTTCTCAACAGTGTTTTCGTCTTCACCACGCAATGAAAGCGTGATCTTGCCACGCGTCGCCGCCAGATGCAGCTTCGGAGAATCCTCCTCTTTCACAAGCAACGTGGCAGTTTTGGCAGGTTTCACCTTTCCGGCGGACTTCGCCTCCGCCTGTCCGGTCATACCTTGTCCGATCGCCCCGACCTGGATGTGCTGTAAGAGCACTTCAGCAATCGTCTCTTTCTTCCGCGGACCGCGTCGAATATCCATAACGACGATCACGTCGACGTAGTCCCCCGGTTGAATCTGAAAGCCGGCGGTACTCGCTTCGTCGATTTTCACCGCCACCGCGCGGTATCCCGGTGGAATGCGTGCGATGATGCCCGGATGAGTCCCCTTGGGTGACAGCATGGACTTGAGAACCGGAACCCCCATGGGGATCGCCTTAGCGGTCACGCGGCCCACCACCCCCTCTTTCTTCTCAAGACGTTCGTTTGCGGGCGCAAACCCGAAGTCCGCGACTTCCACCACTTCGATATCTTCTGCCGAGATAGTGGTGAACGCCCGGATGTCCGCCTTCGTGCGTACGACGGCGATCTTTGGCGTAACTTGTTTGGCCTGAGATTTGCGCACCGTGTCAATCACGAGTTTCACGGCGAACAATCCAACGACCAACCCCAAGACCAGCGGAATAAAGGCCTTTCCCTTCATAGCTGTTTCCTTTGAATGCCTGCCTCAGGCGAACGCGGTACCGACTACGCGCAGGTCAGAATAGGCTAGATACCCCGGTACTCCTTCGGAACCCGGTCACCGCACGCGCCAGCGGCGGATCGTCGGATCCCGGTAACCCATCCGTTTATCGGAAGACTCCGGGGGATTTTCGACCTTGCGCTCCAAAAACTTTGCGGACCTCTTTGGTGTTGAATTGAGACTCGCACGATGGTCCGACCGACCCGTGCGACAAGGCTGATACCGCCCTGGTTTTGAACTGCCGGCGGAATACTGTCCCCGGAGCACCCCTCAACAAGGATCAACCCCCCGCACAACAGCGTGCAGGGGGTTGTAGGTGGTCGATCCAGGTTGCAACGCGAACGACGGGCGGTCTATCCCCGTGGCGCCCTCAAAGGGCATACTACCCGCCGGCAGTCCATCCCTCTTTACGCATGCTGCACGTGCCGCCGAGATTCGTGGTTCGCGGGCCGAAAAAGTTCCCCATCAACGACACGTCCGCGAACGGAATACTGACGGTCACCGTCTCGATGGGCTGCGCGGCGTCCGCGTGGGTCATGTTGACGGTGTACGTACTCAATCC
>CAZWWW010000201.1:0-6008 GCA_964637715.1 uncultured Phycisphaeraceae bacterium
AAAGATGGCCTGCCGACGCCGGTCAACCTGTGGATGCAGGGTCGCCATTCGTTCGACCGCCGCCACTGGAACACTATTCTCTCCGCCGAGTGCATCAAGACCTCGCTCGGAAGACAAGGCGTGACGATGAAGCCGCGACAGGCGCCGCGTGTCGGTCTTGTTCGATCACAAAAGAGTCGTTCGGCGTCGCACGGCGTTTTTCTGGGGACGGGTGGGCTGTGAACCGTCGATCGGGGGATCGGTCCGGTGCTGCGTCGCATCGATCTGGCGTCAGCACGGAGGTCGCCGGGGAGGCGGGGAATCTACGGAGCGAACACGATAGCGACGCCGCGACCTCTTCAACGATCGTGAACGAACATTCAACGAATCTATCCGTGATCGCCCCCTGTTTTCAGGAGCAGGAGAATATCGACACGCTTGTCGATCGAATGCTGCGCGTTTTTGATACCCTTACGGTAGGGGCTGAGTTGGTTTTGGTCGACGACGGCAGCACGGATGATACCTGGCGGCGCATCACGCATCGCTGCACAAAGGATGCGCGCGTGCGCGGCGTACGCCATGCGCGCAACCGGGGTATCGAAGGCGCATGGCGTAGCGGATTAGGCGCAGCCCGGGGTACGCTGGTTTGCCTGATCGACGCCGATCTGCAAAACAGACCTGAAGATATTCCGAGGTTGCTGGCGCGTTATCGGCAAGGCGACGCAGCGATGGTGCAGGCGGTTCGACACAGCGGGGGCAGTGGAGAACGATGGCTCCTGTTTACGCGCGGGCTTAACGTCCTGCTTAATAGTGCTTTTGGTACGAAGCTGCGCGACAACAAGTCCGGGTTTGTGTTGTGCAGGCGAGAGGTTCTTGTCGAGCTGCTGCGTCACCGGTACTGGTATCGCTACTTTCAGAGCTTTATCGGGGCGTCCGCCGCAGCGCAGGGCTACAGCGTGGCGGAGGTCGACACCGAGTTCGACGCCCGGCACGCGGGCAGCTCGTTCCTGCCTCGCCTGCCGGTCCGGGCCACGGTGCGCATCCTCTGGGAGTTGATCAAGTTTCGGTGGGAAACCCGGGCGCAACAGCACGCCGCTTGCCGCGGTTCGGTGCTCGTGTCACGGGAGCGACCCCTGATCGAATCCCCCTTGCGTACGGCGCGCCGTTCGACGTGGACATCAACGCTCGAAAGAGACAGGGAGGAAGAGGCTGGTAGGTCCGCCCGCCTCTGTGACAGGTTGTTTCAACCGACGGACGGGACATGAGTCAATCACCATCGGTCATTCAGGACGTCGAAGCGTGGAACGATCGCTATGCGCGCACGAACGACATCGACGACTATTACACACGGGCGTCCGGCCTGATTCGGTTTGTAGAGCGTCGGCGTCTGGCCTGGCTCGGGCGGGTGGCGTGCGTTGAGGCGGGACAGCGGCTGCTGGAGGTCGGATGCGGCGGCGGTCACGTACTCCGGTTGTTTCCCGAGGCGCGGCGTACGGGCGTGGACGTGTCGGGTGTCATGCTCCGAAAGGCGGAGCGCAACCTGGTCGGCGAGGAGGTTCGGTTGCTGAAAGGCGAACTGAATGACCTCGATCTCTGCGACCGGGGATTTGATCGAATCATCTGCACGGAGGTCATCGAACACGTTACCCACCCCCATCGGCTGCTTGCCGGTATGAGTCGGCTGCTCCATCCGCAGGGGCGGTTGCTGATTACCTTCCCGAACGATCGTCTTATTCACACGATCAAGAGCACCCTGCTTCGTACGGGATTGACGCGCCTGCCCGGCCTCTCGCGGATATCATGGGGTGGGGATGAGTTTCACCTCCACACGTGGCGCGTGGGCGAGATGCGCGCGCTGCTGTCCCGGTATTTCACCATCGTGCAGACGAAGTTCATTCCGTGGCGGAGCGTACCGATACGCTGCTGCTTCTTGTGCACGCCAATCGTACCCACGGATTCCAGCAATATCCGTTATTGTGTATCGCCGTATCGAGTCGATTCTCCGGATGAAACGGTGATTCGACCGCTACACAATAATAGAGCTTGCTCTAGGGGCTTGCTGTGAACCTCGCCATGCGTGCGCGGGATTCCGGTCATGTCGTGTGGGCGGCGCGGCGCTAATCGCGCGCCGGTTCGACGTTGATTTTCACCGACCGCGGCTTGTAGGTCTCTTTCTTGGGCAGCGTGATGTGAAGCACACCGCCGGTGCATTCGGCGCTGAGTCGATCGCCGTCGACCCCGTCGGGCAAGTCGACCGTGCGACAAAAGGCTCCGTACCGCCGCTCGCTGCGCACCGTTTGAACTTGCTCCGCGTTCTCGGTGGGGCGACGCTTTTCGCCGCGAATGGTCAACGTATGGCCCAGCACGGTGATGTCCAGTTCATTGGCGTCGATGCCCGGCATCTCAGCCAGCACGACGAAACGGTCGTCGTATTCGTACATGTCCAGTACCGGAGCCCATTCCTGCCCGTCAAGCGGTCTGGTTGAGATGCCGGCGTGCCAGACGCGCTCCACCAGCCTGTTGAATTCGTCTTGTAGTCCGCCCAGAGAAAGCGGCATGTCGGGAAAGGGTCGAAAGTTCATCGTCAGGTCTCCGTAAGTGCTGCGTCTAGAGCAAGCGCTATTGTTTTGTAGCGGTCGAACCACCTTTGCATCCGGCCAATCGACTCGATACGGCGATACACGATAACAGACAATGCTGTATGGCGAAACGCGCGTCTTGCTTCCCCGTATCGTCCTGCGCCCGGGGCAAGCTGGCATCGCCCACCTGTCCAATCCGTACAATTACGTTTTCGAACTCATAGTTCCTGCATCAGGCGCCTCGCCCGGCTACCCGGTTCGCAAACACCATCAAGGTTGGTGCGCGCGGGCAGGATCCGTGGGCTATTCACTTGTTGGATTCTTCCTTTCCGGTCGAAAGGCGCTCGGACCCTGTAGCGCGCTGAGTACGGGTCACACGCTGCTTGGCGCGCATGGAACCATCCTGGCCACACCACCTATTCTTGAGAAAGACACGCGCAGAAACCTTTCCTCTTGGCTTCATTATTCAATACGCCGCGGCGTTACCGTTTGTTTCCGGGCCGCTTCCGCCGCACTGCGCAGCAGGATCGCCACCGTCATCGGTCCGACCCCGCCGGGTACGGGTGTGAGGGCGGCTGCGACTTCCGCGATTTCCTCAAACACCACGTCACCCACGACCCGTTTCGTCCCGTCATTCGCCACGACACGGTTGATACCCACATCGATAACGACCGCACCTGGTTTAACGTCCGCGCCGCGGATCAACCCGGGTTTGCCCGCCGCGACGATAAGCAGGTCCGCCCGGCGCGTGTGGGTCGACAGATCGCGTGTGGCGATGTGGCAGCAGGTGACGGTGGCCATCTGTTCCAGCAGGAACAACGATACCGGTTTTCCCGCTATGACCCCCTGTCCGACGACGACCGCCTCCAATCCCCTCGGGCTGACCCCGGCTTCTTTCAGGATTTCCATGACGGCGAGTGCGGTGCAGGGCGCGATAATCGGCTGATCGTAGAACAGCAAACCGATGTTCGAGGGGTTGACGCCTTCAACATCCTTGTACGGATCCACGCAGTATTGCATGGCCGGAGTGTCGATGCCGGGGGGGAAGGGCAGGTTGAGCAGTATGCCGGTGACGTTCGGGTCGTTGTTCAGCGATCGAATGAGCGTACGAATGTCGTTTTCGGTGGAGGTTTCCGGCAGGGTGTGGAGTCGGTATTCGATGCCGACCTCCGCGCAGCGACGCGCCTGAGACCGCGCATATATTTCGCCCGCCGCCGGGTCGCCGATCATAACCGCGTCCAGGCTGACGCCCACGCCCTGTGCCGTTAGCGCATGTACCTGCTCCGCCGTTTCGCTCTTGATGCGCTCCGCCAGCGCTCGACCGTCGATGATGCGTGCCGTGGTCATTCTTGTATGCATTGAGGGCTCATAATACCGCGCTGCGGCAGTCATACCAGAATCGGTTACGGGCTGCCACTTTGCAAAGCGAGTATCGCGGGTTCGGGGACGGCGATCCAGTAGGCTGTGCAGGCGACGGCGCCGAATATGGCCAGCGCGGTGATCGACCACGACAGACGGCGCAGTCCTCGCTGGAAACGCGTTGCGCGCAGCGGATCGCCGGCAAGCGACGCGAGGAACCGCATACGACTGGCGATCGAGGAATGACGCCAGCTTCGCTCCTCACGCGGAATCCCGTTCAACGCCGCCACCCGGCTCAGGGCGGATGCGAACAACGCGGCTCCGGTCCCGCACACGCGGTCTCCATCGTTCACGGCGGATCCGTTGGAACCATGTACACTGCATGGACCGGCGCAGTTGGCTGGATCGGGCGTCACACACCGCGCACCGAACAGATCAGCCTGCCGCTCGAATCGCCGGGACACCATGCCGAACCCGATCCCCCAAAAAGCTACGGTCGCCAGTATGCCGGCGCCTTGAATCGTGTCCAGAGACAGCGACGCGGTGCCGTTCGAGGAAAGCGACAGGCGTGCGAGCAGCTCCATGATCGCAGCCACACCAACCCACCCGACGAAGGCAAAGGCAAGGAACTTCTGAATATGCCGATGGCGAACGTGACCGGCTTCATGCCCGAACACCGCTTCGATCTGTCGCTCGCTCATCGCGGCGAGTAGGGCGTCGGACAGCAGCACATAGCGTACGCGCCCGGCGATACCCATGACGGCTGCGTTAATCATAAAACCATCCGCTTCCCACACGAGGATGTCGCGGCAGGTGAGGTTGATCCGGCGACACAGCGCGTCCAGTCGGTCGCGTAACGGACCCGGTTCGAGGGGGTGGGTTCGCCAGATGTGTCTGAGCAGGACGGGGGCAACAACGAAAACCGCGGCGGCGGTGATTCCGAGCAGAACGTCGGGTGCCCAGACGAAACCGAAGGCTTTGGTCAACACGCGATCATAGCTGCGTGTGAGATCGGCCGCGAACAAAATGATGGTCATCGGCACGGCGACCACAAGCAGATGATGGCGTATGTTAAAGTCGAGGTAGTGGCGCAGCGTCCATCGCGGAGTGGCAGGGGGTGAGACCTGAGTGAGCCAGTCAACAGCCTCCGCTCGCAACGTCCGTTCAAGCGGGTACGCGCTGATCCACAAGGCAATGGCTCCGGCGAAGTAAGGCATAAGCACGAGCAGATCCCCCACAATCTGCAACAGCGGATGTACGTCCGAGAACTGAAACCACTTCGCCCAAGGCGTACACAACACCGACGACGCGAATCCGGTCAACAGCGCTAACCTCGCCAGAGCGGTGGCCCGGTGATTGAACCGCTGGGCCGCGCCGGAGTCGTTGCCGCCTTGTTCCATAAGCCTTTGGGTCCGGTGCGTGATCCACCAACCGGCTCCCCCCAGTAGCAGGGGCTGGGCGATCATCCACAAGCACGTTCCGAGGACCGTGTGGTCGTCAAAGAGCATCCAATCGTTAGGGGACTGTGTGTGCCAGAACAGCAGGGCGTACGCTAGAATCGTGTGTAGTTGCATGGTGAGAACGGGTTGGCCGATCAGCTATATAGGTTACAGAGGCGAAACTTGTGATCGCCGCCCGCATGATGCTACTATAACGCACTGTTGACCGTGGGCACTCAGCTTTTAGCAATGAACCACGGTCGTACGCAAAGGGAACGCCGCGCACGACGGTCGTCCGTCGTTGCACACGCGGTTTGATCCGGACACGCAGGAGACGAACATGATGCACCACCAGCGCGCGAGATTCTATGTCTTCCTGACAGCAGCCATCGTAGCTATTGGTCTGTTTTCGGCAACGTGTGCGCGCGCCGCATCCGACGGTCCCGTGGCCCCGAAGAAAAAAATGCGCCACCCCGGTATGAAAAAGCGATTTCGGCCACGCAACACCCACCGGGCGCGGTATAGCCCGCGGTTGATCATTACCACACAGCACCAGTGGTCGCACTTGCAAAAAGAGATCAAGTCGAAGATGAAGCTTTCGAAGGAGCAAACCGAACGGATCGACAAAATATTCGCGAATCTCAACGAGGAG
>CAZWWW010000202.1:0-6004 GCA_964637715.1 uncultured Phycisphaeraceae bacterium
CGAGGCGGTGTATCCGACCAGACAGATGTGGTCCTCGATGTGCGGTCGAAGCGAGGCCAGAAGGGCCTTGTTTCTGTTGACCAATCGCTTGTTCGCGCGATCCAAACGCTCGATGAGCGCCCCCTCGGCCAACCATGCGTAAAGGCGCTCGATGCGGTCACGCTCCACCCGCTCGGCGTCGTCGCGCGGCGATTCGTTTGCCCAAAGCCCGTGAACCCGGCGGAGCCACACCAGCGCCTCGTCTTCAATGGCTGCAATCTCGTCATCAAGAACCGCCAGACGTTTCGCCGGATCAACCGCCTCATGCGCCGCGCGCACGGTCTCATGGCGCAGGGCTAAG
This sequence comes from uncultured Phycisphaeraceae bacterium, assembly GCA_964637715.1. Taxonomy (GTDB): domain Bacteria; phylum Planctomycetota; class Phycisphaerae; order UBA1845; family UBA1845; genus CAZWWW01. The sequence goes on from CAZWWW010000202.1 coordinate 341, forward strand.
CGCTCATTCACCAGCAACACGTAATGCTGATACGCAGCGGGCGTATCCACGTTCCGGTGCTCAACGAGCTCGGCCCAGGCACGCCCGCGCCGCGTCGCATTATCACGGATGGTTTCACGATTCAGCGCCACCTCCAACACCCGTGTCACCGGTACATGGGTGAACACATCGGTCCACGATGCCGCATCGGGCGGACGGGTCCAGTTGATAAGGGTCTCGCCGTGCGTATCGACGACCGGCCACAAGGGTGCGGCGGTATGATCGCTTAGCGCCAAGTCGGCTGGATCGATACCGAGAACGTCGAGCGCAATGCGACATCCCAGGTGGGGTATGAGTTTCCCTCGGCGCACGACCAGCAGGGGCACGGATCGCAGCCGCCCGTCCGTCGGATCAGGCAGATAGGAAACCAGCCCCACGCCCTTTGCCGCCCGCGTTAACGACGCCATCGGCGCCACCATGCTATAGGCCGTGCAAAAGCTGGATCGGTTTTCGTTCGAAAGCGAAGGCAGATCACGCGCCATGGCACGCCAGGCGCGCTCCTCCCGCCATGCCCGTTCGAGCGAAGCCCGGTCGGGCGAGCGCGCATCCGGCGGCGCATCGGGTAGCGCTTCCTTTAGACAAGCACGCAACGGCTGGTCGGGATGTTGGTCGACGAACCGCCGCACGATACGCGACGCGGCCATGCGCTTCGCCTTGGCGAAGGCCGTACGAATGGGAATCGGTTTGCCACCGCGCAGATCAGCCAACTGCGCACCAACGACCGGCTCGGTCAACGCATAATCCTTCAGCAGCAGACTCGTAGCCCGCACCACGGTGGTGATCGATGCGACACCGCGAACCGGAACCGGTAATGATCGAAGGAGCGCGGCGTCACTTACCGAAGGGTCGCGGTCGAGCAGCGCCAACGCCGCGTCAATACTGCGGTTCGGGTTCCACGGGCCTCGCTCGAGCGATGCGATCGCACCGATGTATACGTTCCCCGCCGCGCGCAGGGCGTCCCGCAGCTCCTGATCGTCGTCGATGAGCGTCGACCCGGTTGGAACCAGCGGCTCTGAGCTCGGACCGTCTTGTTCCGCTTCCTCTGAGCGATCGAGATCGGCAAGCCTTGGTGTAGAGGCGTCGGCAAACAGGAGGTCCAGAGCGATGACGTTCGCCCCGAGCTCATCCAACGTCGAGACGATCTGTGCAAATCGCCGCCTTGGCCAGGGCCACTCGGGCATCTCAGCCAGCGCCGAGTCGTCGATGTCAACCAGCACGATGCGTTCGTCGACCGGGAGGTTGTTAATCAAACGGAAATGAAGATCAAGACCGAAGCGATCCAGACGCGCCAGCACACCCGCCTCGTGCATGCCGCCGGCGAGCATGGTGAGCAGCGCCCCGATCAACAGGGGCGGCGCTAAGCGATGAGATCGTAAACGTGGCCACATGAACGGGCACCGTTGTACCACGAAGTGTACGCCTGCGTCACGACTCGCATCAAACCAAAGATGAGATCGAGCACTGATGGCGCGGCTGGCGGATTAGGTCCCCGTCGAGCTGCGTGACTCAGGACGGTGTTTATTCTCGAGGCATTCCAGGGCCTTTCGCGCCGCCTCCTGCTCCGCTTCCTTTTTGCTGGGCCCCCAGGCGCTGGGGAATCGCTCCCCCTCAATGGCCACACATATTTCAAAACATTTGCTGTGGTCGGGACCCTGCTCGTCGAGCGTTTCGTACCGGGGCATCGAGGCATACAGGCGCTGGGCGAGCTGCTGAAGGGCCGACTTGTGGTTGTCGTGGTTTTGTGAGTCCGCGGATCGCTCAATATGCGGCATCATGGATCGAAGAATGAACGCCCGGGCGGGCTCAAACCCACCATCGATGAAGATCGCTCCGATAATCGATTCCAATACCGCCGCACGAATGGATGTCGGCAGGTTGCTTCTGTTTTCGATCCCGTTTCCAAGGATAAGCTGATCGCCCAGCCCTATCTCATCCGCCACCTGAGCACAGACCCGGCGCGATACCAGCATCGACTTCATCTTGGTCATGTCGCCTTCAAGACAATCCGGGTACATCCGATACAACTGCTCGCAGATGACCATGCCGAGCACGGAATCGCCGAGAAACTCGAGACGCTCGTTGCTTAGAAAACGGTTCTCCGCGACCGAGGCATGAGTCAAGGCCTTAACCAACAGACTCGGGTCGCGGAATTGATAATCTAGGCCCGCTTGTGAACGGGCGAGAAGTTCGCTGTACGGCACGCGATTGCCCCTACAGGCCAATGGCGGAACACGCGCGATCGCACCAAACGACGATCCACGTCCTTCGCCACGGGCCGGTACATCAAACACGAGACGGTGAGAACATAACCTCAATCATAATCGAGTGTTACGTTCAACCACACGGCAGTTTACCTATGCTATCATCGGTAGAAACAACCGTCAACCTGAGTATGCAGCCCGGGCAAGCACCCAGGAAAACGGCTCGACGATAATGGTCTCAGCGTATTCGGTTCGAACCGCCGTTCTCCTGTTGCCGGGCAACCACGACGTGCCCCGGCGTCCGATGGACGTCGAGCAACGCCTCCGCGCCGGGAACCGGAGCCAACCCGGTGGCTTCTCGTCAGTCCCGATGCACCCTGAAAAAAGCGCCTCCTGGATTCAAAAAGACCCGACCTTGGTGTAGCATGGTGCTGACGTGTTGGTGATCGAACGGATCGCCTCGGATGCCTTGTTGAAACGCCTGGCGGAGTGCGTCGCGTCCCTGGAGACAGGGGGCGTACATGCTTCAGGGCTGTGGGGATCTGCTGCGCCTATGGTGGCGGGCGCCGTGGCGGCGGCGTCCCAACGTGTTCATCTCTATGTGACCGCCCACCTCGAAGAAGCGGACGAGGCGCGCGATGATCTGGAACTGTTTCTCGGACGCGCGTGCACCCTGTTTCCACCCTGGGAAACCATGCCCGGTTCAGAGGACGAGTCGGGTGAGATAGAAGCCGAACGACTGCGTCTCTGTACCAAGCTGCTCGGGAACCGGCGGCGACCGGACGGTCAAGTCACCCCGACAGAACGGACCGATGCCCGGCGCGCCGGTTCGCCCGGTTCGAAGCGAAACGCCGGGACGCGGTCAATTGCGCAGTGGGATGGATCTAAGACTGACCGCCTGGACGAGGGCGGAATCATCGTCGCACCGATTCAGGCGCTGATGCAACCGGTTCCAAGTCCTGACACGCTGGAGCGGAATACGCTGCGGGTATCACTCGGTACGAACGCATCATGTCCCTCGGCTCGCTCACCGGACGAACTGGTGGCATGGGCCGTGGATCGCGGATTCGAGCGCCTTGATCTCGTCGAATCGCCCGGTGACGTTGCCCGGCGTGGCGACATTGTCGATCTCTTTGCGCCGGGCGAAACCCATCCGTTTCGCATTCAGTTCTTCGACGAAGAGGTGGAGTCGATCCGCCGCTTCGACGTCGGCACGCAGCGTTCCATTGAAACGCTGCCGGCGATCGACGTAGCCTCGATGCCCAACCGCGATTGGCGTCGCCACGAAGCCACCACCGACCTGCTCGATTATCTACCGTCCGACGCCGTCGTTGTGCTGAGCGGTCCCACGGACATTCAGGAGATGGGGCAGACGCTCGGGCGGCGTCTCGGTGAACAAGCCGGGTTGTTCGACGTATCGGACGTATTGCGCCGCTGCCAATCGTTTACCCATCTGTTCCTGACGCACTTCGCCGCCTCGTCCGGGCAGGAGGAGGAAACGTTCGATTTCGAGGTGGCTTCACTGTCGCGCTTTGAAGGTGGTGCGACCGAAGTGATCACCGAGCTTGGTACGGTCGCCCGTGACCACGACGTACACGTCGTCTGCGACAACGACGGTGAGCGTCAACGCCTGGCACAAATGATCGAGGAACAGGCACCGGAGGCGTCCGAAGCCATTCAACTCTCAACCGGAATCCTGCACCACGGGTTTGAGTGGACGCGCACGCGCACGGTCGTGGTACCGCACCATGAGTTGTTTCGTCGACAGCGCCCGCGCCGACAGGTGCGCCGCGTTTACGCCGGGCGCCTCCTGGACTCGTGGACCGATCTGACGCCGGGCGAACTCGTGGTCCATGTCGCCCACGGGATCGCGGTCTACAAGGGTCTGCGAAAGATCCGCACGCGCGAATCAGGCAAGCAGGAGGAGTTTCTCACGCTTGAATTCGCGGGGGGAACGATCGTCCACGTTCCGACCTCGCAAATCGATCTGGTTCAAAAATACATCGGCGCCTCGGGACATAAGCCACGGCTCTCCAAAATCGGCAGCAAACACTGGCACCGGATGAAGGAACAGGTGGCCGATGCCGTGTCAGAGCTGGCGGAGTCGCTCTTGCGCCTGCAAGCGCTGCGGAGCAACGCGGTCGGCACGGCCTATCCCGCCGACACCGAATGGCAGCGGGAGTTCGAGGCGGCGTTCATGTTTGAGGAGACCGAAGATCAACTGCGCGTTGCGGAGGAGATTCGCGGCGACCTGATGCGCGCCCGTCCCATGGATCGTCTGGTGTGCGGCGACGTCGGATATGGCAAGACCGAGCTCGCCATGCGGGCGGCGTTCAAGGGGGTCGAATATTGCCGGCAGGTTGCGGTGCTGGTGCCGACCACCGTGCGCGCCGAGCAGCACTACGCCACGTCTCAGGATCGCATGGTCGACTACCCCTTCCGCATCGGTTGCCTGTCGCGCTTTCGGGGGCCGAAAGAACAGAGAAAGATCATCGACCAGCTCAAAAAGGGGCAGTTGGATATAGTCATCGGCACCCACCGGTTATTGAGCAAGGACGTGTCGCCGGCCAATCTCGGGCTGGTCATTATCGACGAGGAGCAGCGCTTCGGGGTTGAGAGCAAAGAGCGCCTCAAGACCATGCGTGCGACAGTAGACGTCTTGACGCTCACCGCGACACCGATCCCACGCACGCTGCACATGTCGCTTGTGGGATTGCGCGACATCAGTTCGCTGCAAACCCCGCCCGTCGATCGGCGATCGATCACCACGCAGGTACGTTCATTTGATCGCAAACTGATTCGCAACGCGATTCTTCGCGAATTGAACCGCGACGGGCAGGTGTTTTTCGTGCATAACTTCGTCCGTTCGATACGGTCCATGGCGGAAACGGTGGCCGCGATTGTGCCCGAGGCGCGCGTCGTCTACGGACACGGGCAAATGAAAGACGATGAACTCGAGCGGGTCATGCACAAGTTCGTACGTCGCGAAGCGGACGTACTCGTCTCGACCACCATCATTGAAAGCGGGATCGACATCCCGGCAGCCAACACGATATTCATCAACCGGGCGGAGCGTTTCGGACTGGCGGACATGCACCAACTGCGGGGTCGGGTCGGGCGTTCGGATCACAGAGCCTATTGCTATCTGCTGCTGTCGCCCGATCGCCCGCCGACGAGCAAAGCCGCCAAGCGGCTCAAAACGATCGAGGAGTTCAGCGAACTCGGGGCGGGGTTTCGCATCGCGATGCGTGATCTGGAAATCCGCGGGGCGGGCAACCTGTTGGGCAGCGAGCAAAGCGGGCACATCGCCGCCGTCGGATACGACATGTATTGCCGACTTCTCGATCAAACGGTCCGGCGGATCAAGAACGAGCCTGATCCGACACCCCCGGCGGTAAGCGTGGACCTTGACGTAACCGCCCAC
>CAZWWW010000203.1:0-5966 GCA_964637715.1 uncultured Phycisphaeraceae bacterium
TTTTACCGGATGAAACAGTGATTCGACCGCTACACAAAAAGAGAGCTTGCTCTAAACGGCGAACGGCTCATTCAGGCCACAGGTAAAGGTGGCGACAGGCATGTGTCGTTGATGCCGCGGCGCGAAGAACCGAAGCCGGGTGGGGGGGGGTGTACCCATCACGCGGTAACGCCCGCGTGTTTTCAGATAAGGAGTGGCGTATTGAAAAAATCCATAGGCTGTTCGACGACCTGGCGCTGGCGTATCGGCGAGGGTTGGTCAGATCGAGCCTGAGGAGTGAAAGGCCGGTGGGTTCGCCTGTGTGTTAGCGCCCTCTCTATTGCGTGTATCGCGCGTTCGTGTCGCCACGACGGAGATTCGAACGCGGGATAAGGATGGAGATGCCTCGAAACGAATCGAGTTGACGTGAGGGCGCGGAACAAGATGGCTTAACGCCATAGTCTAGCCCGGTAGGGCAAAGGGGGTACCCATCATGCAAGAGAAAACACTTCGCTATCCTGTTGCGTTGGTTAGGGGAGTAACCGTCCTACTGGGCGGATTCATCGGAGCGTGCGGTTTCGTTCCAACCGGCAACCAGGATGGTTCGACAGAAAAACCGACAATTGAGAGTGTCACCGCCAGGTTCCCAACGAGCCTGCATTCGACGCGAGAGGGCAAACGCACGTTCTACGAAGGAACGAGCAACGAGCCCGGTTTCTTCTCTCTAACGAACATCGCCTACAACACGCTGCCGTGCGGCGACTGCCACGCGGCTACGTTTGCCGACGGGACAACGGTTGACGCGACCACCTACGAACCGGGATGTGCCGACTGCCATGCCGACCCGGAGAACCCAACGTCTGACATACCCCAATCGGTCTGTCTTGGCTGCCATGCACGCATCGGTGCGGAAATCAGCCTGGCGGCGGCTGGAGTCCCGCACATGTCCGACGTCCATCGGGACGCCGGCATGGTCTGCATGGATTGCCACAAGGAAGCGCAGATGCACGGGGACGGGACCAACTACACGTCCGTACAGGATCCCAATCTCCCGCGTCCAACTTGTGAAGAATGCCACACGGTTGACGGTTCCGCGCCGGAGCCGTCGACGGGTGTGACGGAACACCTGATCCACATGGCCAACATTGATTGTGAGGCGTGCCATTCACAGTCGGTGTTATCGTGCGACAGTTGCCATTTCGAGACGGAGATCGCTCAGGATTTCAAGCGCTTCTACGGCCCTCCGCCGCGACATGGGTTTGTTTATCTTGTCAACGGTGCGGACGGCAAGGTGACCACCGCGAGTACACAATCGCTCACGTTCGGCGACAAGGCATTCGTTACGATAGCGCCCTTCTTCGCTCATACGGTGACGCGTACCGGGCGGCAATGTGACGATTGTCACGGTAGTGCGAAGGTGAAAGAATACTTCGATACCGGCACCATCCGGGCGACCGAATTTGCAAGCGGCGTGCTTCAGGGGCCAACCGGATTGATTCCGATTCCTCCCGATTGGAAGGAAAGTTTGCTGTATGACTACGCACGCTATGTTCCCGAAGACTTGACGCCGACTGACCCGCCCTTTGTGGCAGAGAATTGGGCCAAGTTGGAACCGGGGGAGGAGCTCAGACAAATGCTGTTCGCCACCCCGCTCACTCAGCAACAGATGGAGAACCTGAACCGGGAGCGATAGGCGATGCGGTGTTTGTTCGATCTTGAGGTCGAACGGCCTGTCAATTACAGCACGGCCGGTTTTCGTGCGGCGGTCCGCCCCAGGCGCTCCCCTTCACAAAGGGGAGATTGAGGGGGGCCGCCGCGACACAATAGCTTGCTGTGCGTAAAGGGCGAACAAATCCGCGCGGCACCGGTATCCTGCCAACGCCCGACGCCGAAGATCACGCCGGGCAAAACAAACGCCGAGTTGGTCTACCGGTCGCTCGAAATGAGACTCGCATCCCCGCACCACTGCAGCATCCATGCGCATCACCGATGACCCCCTCGCGAGCTTCCCTTCTCGATAGAGGGACGCCCCGGACAAAACGCTACACGAACACTGACTGTGCGGAAGACCGGTTTGTGTCCGCCCGCCGGTCGTTATATACTTGTGGTGGCTGAAAGGATCGGACCGATCGCGTGAGGCCTTCGTGTTGGCGGGCGATTCGGATCCGCCGGTGGGGAACACCTGCTCCAGGACCTACCTTCGGCCACGGGAACGGAATCCAGCCCACACCGCAAGGAGAATGCCTTGAACCTGCCCATCGCAGACCGCGTAAGTGAGATCAAACAGTCCGACATCCGCCGTTTCTCCGCTATTTGTGCGGCTATGAACGGGGTCAATCTGTCACAGGGGGTGTGCGATCAACCCGCACCCGGGGCGGTGAAATCATCGGCTATAGCGGCTATCAACGACGATCAGGCGTCGTACACCAACCTTCGCGGCACCATCGAGCTGCGCCGGGCTATCGCGCGGAAGATGAAGGCGTTCAACGGTGTGAATTGCGATCCCGAAACAGAGATCGTGGCTACGGTGGGGTCAGCCGGGGGGTTCGCCTGCACGCTGCTGTCCGTGCTGAACCCGGGGGACGAGTGCGTCGTTTTTTCACCGTTCTACTCCTACCATGTCAACTTGTTGAAACTGTTCGGCGCATCGGTGCGATTCGTGGACCTCAACCCGCCTGATTGGTCCTTTGATCGCACCGCATTCGAGCAAGCGTTCTCCGATCGAACGAAAATGGTTCTGGTGTGCACGCCTTCGAATCCCTGCGGAAAGGTCTTCACGTCGGAGGAGCTGGGGTTCATCGCCGAAGTAGCCCGCAAGCACGGCGCCTGGACGGTCACGGATGAAATCTACGAGTACATCACCTACGGCAAGCGGCACGTCAGCCTGGCCAGCCTCCCGGGAGCGCGGGAGCACACCGTTACGCTGAGCGGCGGATCGAAGACCTACGCGATTACCGGTTGGCGCGTCGGGTATGCGGTGGGTCCGGCGTCGATCATTGATCGGATGGCGGTTGTGAACGATCTGCTCTACATCTGCGCTCCGGCACCGCTTCAATACGGGTTCGAGGCCGGGCTGGACCTGCCGGAATCTTACTACGACGACATGCGGGCGGATTATCTGAAAAAGCGGGACCTGCTGGCCGACACGCTGCGCAGGATGGGATTCACGCCGTTTGTCCCGGAAGGCAGCTATTACATGCTGGCGTCCTTCGAGCCCGGCCGCTGGTCCGACGATACCGCCGCCGCCGAGGCAATTCTTGACGAAGTCGGCGTGGCGTCGGTGCCTGGGTCTGTGTTTTATCGGAACCCTCAGGACGGACGGCATCAACTTCGGTTCTGCTTTGCCAAGACCATGGCCGATCTGAATGACGCCTGTGACCGGCTGGCCCGCTTTTCGTCTGAACGGGTGGCCGGTCGTTAATAAGCGACAGACTTGACGGATTTGCCCGGCCGATTGGTCGCACCTTTGCGCACGCGCGCACAACGCTATTCCGCCGGACTCCAGCGCGTTCCTATCAAAACAGTGGCTTCGCGGCCAGTCGTTTGTCGTTTTGTGGTGGCCGGGTTTTCTGCATGATTGGGGTCGCCGATGGGAATGTAACAATTGTGAACCGGCGGGCTCTGACGGCGTACTATGGGAAGCCCGCCTGGAAATGAGGAACCTTGGTTGGTGGAAATCAGCCTTGATTTCCCGTATACTGGGGCTTTGCTTCTCGGAAGTAATGCGCTGTCCAGGGTATTCGCGGTGAACGTGGACAGGTGCAAGAAGGAGTTGGACGATGCGGCGAATGATTCAGTGGACCCTGGTGTCGGCGTTGCTGACGGCGTTTCCCGTAACGGCGTTTGGTTTTGGTGTCGGCGACAAGGCCCCTCCGCTGATGATAAAAGAATGGGCGCGCGGAGACGCGGTGGACATTCAGGCGGATTCGGAAAAGAAGGTCCACATCGTCGAGTTCTGGGCCACATGGTGCCCGCCCTGCAAGGCAAGCATCCCCCTGCTGACAAGCTTTCAGCATAAATACGACAAGGACCTCGTCGTCATCGGCGTTACCGACCCGGACGATCGGGGCAATACGCCTTCGGCTATTCGCCGGTTTGTCAAGAAACAGGGCACGGCAATGGACTACCACGTCGCCATTGACAACAACGCCGCGACAAAGAACGCATACATGGTTGCGGCCGGTGCTATCGGTATCCCCCACGCGTTCCTGATCGGGCACGACGGGAAGCTGGTCTGGCAGGGGAGTCCGCTCGATCCGACTCTGGAAGATATCATCCCCAAGGTAATCGACGGCACCTACGATGTGTCGAGCGCCAAAGTCGAAGCGGAAGTCATGCGCCGGCTTCAGGCGCTGAGTTATCCGATTCAGCTTGAGCAGTGGGGCACCGTGTGGGACGGTCTCGTCGAGATACTCAAGATTGATCCGGCGAACGACGTCGCGCTCGATGCCCTCGTCAACATCTATTCCAAGGAGCTGCGCAACACCAAAACATTTCGTGGCTGGGTAAAGGCGGACATCGACGCGAATCACGACAACATTGCCGCGATGGAAAACTTGGCGTATATCCTGCTCTCGATCGAGGATATCTCGACCCGTGTTCCGGACCTGGCGCACCGGGCGGCCAAGGCGGCGTACGATGGGTCCAAACACCGGCGCGCTGGCTCCATTGCCGTATACGCAAACGCGATGTACCAAATCGGCAACCTGGATAAAGCCATAGCACTTCAAAAAGAAGCAGTGGCGATCGCCTCGGACTCCAACCGCCGGGAGATCGCCAGAGCCCTCGACTATTACGAATTGTGCAAGACGTTGAGTGATTCGGTGAATTGACAGCGGCTGCGGTCGACGCCACAGTGGCCGCATGAAGATCGCCGTCGCACAGACCCGATGCACCTCGGATCAAGGCCACAACCGCGCTATGGCCAAACGTCTTGTGGAACAGGCGGCGGCCGACGGTGCCGATCTTGTCCTGCTCCCCGAAATGTCCATCGTGGAGTTCTTCCCCCGTCTGCCGCACCGTTACGAGTTTTTTGACCTAGCCGAACCCATCCCGGGTCCGACGATGACGTGGTTTTCCGCGCTCGCGAAAGACAACAACATCCACGTCGTGTACAATCACTACGAGCGCTCGCCGGAGCATCTGTTCTTCGACTCCAGCGTGGTTATCGATCGAACCGGTCACTATGTAGGCCGCCAGCGGATGATGCACATCGCGGAGGAGCCGGGCTACAACGAGAAGTTTTATTACACCGCCGGTTGGGATCGCTACAACGTGTTTGAACTGAACGGCTGGCGCTTCGGCGTGGCCATCTGCTACGACCGACACTTTCCGGAAGTATTCCGCAGTTTCATGCTTCAGGGTGCCGAGTTCATTCTGGTGCCGACCGCGGTCGCCGCGTCAGAGCCGTTTGCCGAGGTGTATGAGCTCGAGATGCGTGCCGCGGCCGTGTCACACGGCGTGTATATTGCCATGGCCAATCGCGTCGGAAGCGAACCGCCGCTCGCGTTCATGGGCCGGTCTATGGTCATCGATCCGCAGGGTCGCACCATCGCATCGCTGGATACGGACACACCGCAGGTTGCCGCCCGACAGCCTGCCACCTGCACCGCAGAGCTTTCCAAAACGCTTCTCACAAAAACCCGCATTCTCTTTCCTTTTCTTCGAGACCGCCGGCCCGAAACCTACGGACTGATCGCCGCAACACCGGGACGTTCCGAGTAACGGTTCGCATTCCCAAGCGCGACAAACGAGACGGCCACCGGACGCGCGCTCCCCCTCGCGGATAGTGAACAAGTGCTTGCCGGTGGAATCCGGGCGTCAGTCCCGGGACGTAGCGTGTTGGCCGGGCTTTCACCGGGGGACGAACCTGAGCTTCGGAATTCGTTGTCGAGCTAGAGCAAGCTCTACTCTTGTGTAGCGGTCGAATCATCGTTTCATCCGAAGAATCGACTCGATACGGCGATACACAATAACGGATATTGCTG
>CAZWWW010000204.1:0-5952 GCA_964637715.1 uncultured Phycisphaeraceae bacterium
CGACCATGCCCCAATTATAACCCCAAGAAACACCGCCGATACTGTCATGGACCCCAACGTAGACTATTAGCTCCTACCGACGCACGCCCCGCGCCGAAGTTCGGCGCGGGGCGTGCGTCTTTGACTGATGCGCGGTATCGTATCAGCGCAGGCCGAGCGATGTATGCCGTTAGTGCCGTCTCCGAAAAAAGGAGTACGACTTGTTCGGACGCGGGTGGCATGGGCAAACTTGTTTGCCCGTGGATGCTCCAAGATCAATAGAGGCAAGGTGCTGCTTGCCGATGCCACCCGGAAACTCGAATGACCTTCTTGGAAGCGGCCCTAGCTCTATTATTGTGTACCGATTTCATTACTGTTTCATGCGGCACATCGACTCGGCACGGTGAGACACAGTAACAGACAATGCTGTAGCTATGATCGCCTCACGAGGCTGTCGCGGTGTTGACCACCTTGTCCATGGCCAGCGGGGCATCCACGCACTCCGGTATCGTACCGGCAAAACGCGGGGTCACGCTTGTTGTCCAGGTGGGTAAGTAACGTATCGTACGCTCAGCGAATGCTCCACACGACACGATGATTCCATTGGCGAAAGAAGGGCTGCGCGAGATGACCCTCGCTACCGTCGTGCTCGGCGCGATCGTAGCGGGGTGCGCATGGCTGTATTGGCCTGCCGCAATCCCGTTCGTCGTGGTGTGGCTGTGGGTGCTCTCGTTCTTTCGAGACCCGCCGAGACGGCGGACCTACGCGCCGGGCGATCTGTGCGCACCGGCGGACGGCACGGTAACCGAAATCTCCGAGTTGCCCGATCACCAGGCCATCGGCGGACCGGCTGTCCGTATCGGCATGTTCCTGAGTCTGTTCAACGTGCACATCAACCGGGCACCCTGCTCGGGTCGTGTCACGCGGGTCACGCACAAACCGGGTCTGTTTCTCGACGCGCGACATCCCGAATCGGGTCAGCGCAACGAATCCAACACGCTGTTGATCGAGGCGGACGAACCCATGCCGGGACCCGTCGAAGTACGCCAGATAGCCGGTCTGGTTGCCCGGCGTATTATTTGCCACGCCAGCGTCGGCGATAAGCTGGCGATCGGATCGCGCTTCGGACTCATCAAGTTCGGCTCGCGTACGGAGCTGATTATTCCGCGCGTCAAAGGGACCGATATATGTGTGCAGATAGGCGATAAGGTTCGCGGGGGTCTGACGATCGTAGCGACCCAGCCTGTCCCATCCCGCACGAACCGGACGGACGTGATTCAACAAGGCGTTTCGTAACTTCCTTCTGAGGTGACAATCATGGCCCTCAAAGCACAAGTGCCCGAACCGCAGCGGGGTCGCCATCGTCGCCGCCCACCCCGACGCCTTCGCTCGCTCAAGTTCCTGCCGACGTTGATTACGCTCTGTAACCTGACCTGCGGGTTTGCGGCGATCCACTTCGCTATGCGCACGATGTACGACTTTGGCGCGGGCGTGGAAACCGTTCCCACAGCGCGACTCTCGCTTCAGATGTTCGAGCGCGTCCTGCCATCGTTCCTGTCCGTGGGCGCGGGGCTGGTTATGCTGGGTATGGTTTTCGACGCTTTTGACGGGCTGATCGCCCGCGTTACGCGCAGTACGACCAATTTCGGCGGTCAGCTCGATTCCATGGCGGATGTGGTATCCTTCGGGGTCGCCCCGGCCACGCTGATGCTCGCGCTGATGACCAAGGAACTCGCGGGCGATTCGATCGTTCCCTCGCCCATCAGCGACCACCCCATCGGACGACTCGCCTGGGTCGCCGGGGCGTTCTATGTAGCTTTCGCCGCTGTCCGCCTCGCCCGGTTCAACGTCGAGCACGCCGAGGCTGACGCAGACTACAAGACGTTTCGCGGACTGCCGAGCCCCGCCGCCGCCGCGATCATGGTGGCAACGATTCTGGTGCAAGACCAACCCTACGCCTCGCCCATCAGACCACAGCTTGTCTACGCCATGCCCGGTCTTGCCCTGACGCTCGGGGTGCTCATGGTCAGCCGCATCCCCTATCCGCGACTCAACCGCGCCTTTCTCCTGGGGCGGCAACCATTCGGGCAGTTTGTGGGCCTTATGCTGTTGGTCGTGCTGTTTTGGTCGTATAAGGCCGCGACACTCGGGCTGGGCACGCTACTGTACGCGATGAGCGGCCCGCTGTCGTGGACCATCCGCAGATACCGCGGGCGCAGGTTGAGCACCGCTACCCCGGCTCCCACGCAAGAACACACGAACCAGCGACGCGCGTGAGCGCCGCAGAGACGGCCCCCGGGGAACACCTCGAAACATTCGTTGTCAAACCGCTTCACGGGCTGCTCGCGAAGCGTCGGTATTGATCCGCGATGTGCGGAACAACGTGCGACGTATCATTCGTTGGCGTCGGCGCTCGCGGTATCCGATCACGCTGCCCCGCACCACGAAATAGGCTACAAGGCTGAGCACCAGCCCCACGAGGGCACACCCAACCCACAAATCCAATCCCGCCCCGATCAGTACATAAAAAATGTCTTTCCAGAACGCCGCCTGAAACAGGCTGGTCGTTTTGGCGAGCTCGATCAACCGACCCAGACCAGCTTCGTCTCCCGACCACGCCGGAGGGATGACCAGACGACCGAGCGCGTAGCAACCATAGTAGATCGGGCCCATCGTCAGCGGGTTCGTCACCCAGACGATCGGGATGCACACCGCTTTGTTCGCTCGAACCAGCGCGGCGATACTCACCGCGATAATCGTTTGCAGTCCTACCAACGGCAGGAACGCGATAAACGTGGCCACGCCGGCACCGAGGGCGATCGCGTGGGGCGAATCACCGGTGTGGAGCACCTTTTGCGCGATGAACCGGCGCGCCCGATGCCAACGTCTTGCGATGCTCGTCACTCGTTCGGATCCCCGGTTATTGCGTGCGTACCGCTTGTTCTTTGGCCGTGGAGCAAAGAAAGCGGGCTTCTTTCAAATCAGCTACAGCATTGTCCGTTATCGTGTATCGCCGTATCGAGTCGGCGTACCGGATGAAACAGTGATTAAACCGCTACACAATAACAGAGCTTGCGCTCGCTAGGTGTTTCACCGCTGTGCTCGACGCAGCGCGTGCATTCCCACCCCGACCTTGTATCGGCTAACCTTACCCCCTCGCCTGATCGAGTGCGTCGCCCACGGGTTGATCCGGGTCCGCGTTTGCGGAACGACCGCCGGGTTTTTGACCCGCCGAGCAACAACGAAGTCGATCATTAACCGCTTCGATAACCCGGCTTTCACTCAACTCGGTCATACACCGATGACCGTGGCGACACTGGTCGAGGCGACGAAGGTAACACGGGGCGCAATCCAGTGGAAGTCGGACAATGTCCCCACCCCGGTAGGGCCCCGTTCGTGCGGGATTGGTCGGACCCGTAATGCAGACAACCGGTCTGTCGAGGGCCACCGCAAGGTGGGCGACGGCGGAGTCGTGGCACAGCACGAGCTCAGCCCGTTCGACGACAGCCGCCAGCTCTACCAGCGACGTCCGGCCCGCGAGATTCAACGGCTCCGCCCGGCAACGCGAGGCGATGTCGGCGCATCGCTCGGTCTCGTCCGGACCGCCCACGATCACACACCGGTTGCCGTCGGACATTAGCGCATCGATAACCGCGGCAAACCTGTCGGCGGACCAGCGTTTGGTTTCCCAGCGTCCCCCCGGCGCCACAACAACCAACGGCGGGGTTGAGTCGCTCGAAGAGGAATCCGCCGGCGTTCGGACAGCCATCGACGCATTCGGGGGAGAGGGTTGAGGCGGGTTCGTATCCTTCGATCGGTTGGTACATGCCGCCCGGTCATGTTGGGGGGAAGTTGTACCATCGCCGTCCAGCAGGTCAGCCGCGCTTCGGCGCGATCCTTGATCGATGGGAAGGGGAAACGAGACCGGAACTTCGGAGAACCCCAACAGGTCAGCCACCGCGTAATTGCGATCGACGGCGTGGGTGTTCGCGGGCGCGATCGGGAGGTGGTGCGTATAGAACCAGCGTGCCCCCTCGCGGGCATCGCGGAACCCGATGCGCACCGGGGCGCGCGTCATCCACGTCATGAACCCGCTGCGGAACAAGCCCTGAAGATCGATGACGAGTTCGTAGTGGGTGCGGCGCAAACGACCCAGGAACCGCACGAATTCGATTGCGACACCCGGACGTCGCATCATGCTGCCGAACTCGCGGCGGTCGAAGAGAATGAGATTGGTCAGGGCCGGATGCCCCGTCAACAGCGGCGCGAACGCCGATCCGATCAACCAATCGATGCGCGCCTCCGGGTAACGGCGGCGCAACCCATGCAGGACAGGCAACGCATGCACCACATCGCCCAGCGAACTCGGTTTGACCAGAAGGATGCGCGAGTACGTCCGAGTGGCCAGGTCCGATCTATTGGTGTCAGGTTGAGGCACGCTGGAGCAAGCTCTATTCATTGTTTCGCGGTTTAATCACTGTTTCATCCGGCACATCGACTCGAAACGGTGATACATAATAACCGACAATGCTGTGTGATCCCGATTGCCCGTCGATGAGGTGCCGATCCGTCTGAAACGGGGGTCGTCAGCGACAGGGCGCATGCGCTACGCGGTCATGCGGCTACTCTTCAACAGATTGCTGTGTTTGAATCCTGACCCACCGCCGGTTCGCCACAAGCACCTGATTCGGTCGAAAGCGAGACTTGTATGCCATCGTCCGGCACCCGGCTACGAAGTAGCCCAGGTAGTAGTAGTGCAAACCACGACGCCGACATTCGTCGATCTCCCACAAGATGGAGAACGTGCCCAGACTACGCCGCCCTTGATCCGGGTCGAAGTACATATAGACGCTGCTCAATCCATCCGCACACCCATCAGCCAGACTCACGCCGACGATTCGATCACCAATCCGATAGACAAACTCGACCGTCTCAAACGGCGAGTCGTACAGGAACTCGACATAGGCGTCGAACTCAGCCGACATGGCTCCGTCGTGCTGATGGGCGAGATACCGGGTATACAAAATGTGCTTTTCACGCGTCGGTACCGGCGCGCACGGCTCAACCCGCACATCCGCGTTGCGCCGGCGCACCCGGCGCATTGACCGCGTCGGCGTGAATTCGTTCACATCCACGCGAAGCTGTTTACATTCACAGCAGCCGCGGCACCGCGGTCGATAGACGACGTGCCCGCTACGCCGGAATCCCCTGGCAAGAAGCTGCGTATAATCATCCGGACCGAGCCCGTCGGCGTGGTACACCTCGCTTCGAGATTGATGCCCCGGGATATAGGGACAGGGGTTCTCGTTCGTTACGAAGCGCAAGGCGTCATAGTCGCTCTGCGCGGAACCCACCCAATCGTTTGTCGCATTCGGATCGTTCATGGCTGCCGAATACATGGTACGCCTAGTGACCGGTCAGCGGCAAGAACATCCCGGGGGCGATCCGCTCGGCGATCCACACAGCCAGCGGGGCCAAAAAGATACCCGGGAGCATATCCGCGACAGGGATCTTCTTGATGTCGAGCATCGTCAAGGCGGTTGCGATAAGAATCATTCCCCCCACCACGGTCATCAGGGCGATCGATAGATCGTCCAGCGGTTCGGCGATCCAATAAGCCAGCACGGAAAGGCCACCCTGGAACACGATCACGGTCAGGATGCTCGCCAGCACACCCCACCCAAACGCCGACGCCAGCGCCATCGAACAAAACCCGTCGAGCAGCGACTTGGTATACAACAGACTGGGGTTCGCGTGGGCACCGTTTTCCAGACATCCGAGCAGGGTAAGCGGACCGACACAAAAAATGATGCTGGCGGTCAAAAACCCCTCCGCAAAGGCGTGGCCATCGTTCGCTGAAAAACGGTTGTGAATCCACCTGCCCAGCCCCTCGACGCGCTCGTGGAGGCGCAGCGCACTGCCGAGAATCGACCCCACCACCAGCGAGGCGATCATGATCATCGCCAGGCGCGC
>CAZWWW010000205.1:0-5946 GCA_964637715.1 uncultured Phycisphaeraceae bacterium
GTGTGCAATTATGTTGACTTCCAATTCCGCGAGGAGAATCGAACGAAACTCGCGCTACAATACAACACCAAGCAGCCCTATACGCTAAACCCTTCTTCCTACAAACCCCAGCCTAATGCGCTCTTTCGCAATCTCGGTAACGGTTCTTTTGAAGAGGTGGCCGAGGCCGTGGGCGTCGCCGATGCCGACGGACGCAGCCTTTCAGCCAGTTGGGTTGATCTGGACAACGATGGTTGGCCCGATCTCTATGTAGCGAACGATGTGTCAAGCAATGGCGTGTTCCGCAACAAAGGAGACGGGGGGTTCGAGGATGTCGGTGCCGCGTCGCTGGCCGCCGACTATCGCGGCGCGATGGGCATTGCCGTGGCGGACTTCGATAACGACCTCGATCTGGATCTATTGATTACCCACTGGATCGCCCAGGAGAACGCGCTCTTTTGCAACATGGTGGTTGACCCGCTGCTCGATCAGCGCGATGGCACGCACCTCTGGTTCATGGACGTGGCTGATGAGTTCGGACTCGGGCAGATTTCGTTGGATACGGTCGGGTGGGGTACCGGCTTTGCTGATTTCGACAACGACGGTCTGCGCGACATCTGGCTGGTCAACGGCGGCACGCTGCAAAGGCAGGATGACCCCACGCTTCTCGAACCTCAGGCGCCCATGTTGTTTTGGAATCGCGGCGCTCAGGGCTACTCGAACATCGCCCGGCAAGCCTTTACGACCTCGAGCGAGCCTTTTGTAGGCCGGGGCGGGGCACAGCTTGATTTTGACGCCGATGGGCGCATCGATCTCGTGCTAACGGTGCATGGCGGCGAACCGATTCTTCTTCGCAACACGACCCCGAATACCGGGCATTGGCTCGGGGTCAACCTCCGGCAGGACGGAGGAAACACGCACGCGCTGGGGGCCCGCGCCTATGTGACGGCGGGTGGACGCACGCAAATGGCTGAAGTGGGCAGCAGCGCGTCTTATCTGTCCCAGGACGAGTTGACCCTCCACTTCGGTCTCGCTGAAGCGTCAACGGTGGAACGACTTCGCGTCGTATGGCCTGACGGGCTTATAGACGAACAGCACAACGTAGCCACCGATCAGGTCCTGCAACTCACCCACGTGGCCCACTACCCGGTGGCCCATTCCGAAAACGCCATCCGCCAGGCACCGACCCGGTAACACTGACAGCCTTTCGCGTGTGTTCAAGCGAGGCGCTGGCGTAGTAGCCGAACCGGACAGTTCAGGCCAACAATCCTCCGTCAACGTACACGGATCCCTTGGACCGTCACGTGTTGCTGCCGCCAACATCCAAACGATCGAAAGGCGGGCTCTACCTCGCGGTTCAATGGCAAGGGATGTCCGAAGGTAACGGTAGAGCATCTGTTGGCCAGCGCTCCGACGCACTGAACAGCGTTTCTGAGCGAAGAACGCCCATTTCAAAACCTTAAACGAATACCAAACGGAACATCCTATTCATGCATCCCCGGCTCCCAAATCCATTATTCTGCGGACCCCGTTTATGAAGTGGTTGAAGCTGGTTGAACGCCCGTTTTCTAGGCGCAAGTGCTCGCCGATCAGGCGGGATCCACCGACCTTTTGATAGCGATTCTTCGTCACCTTTTTGAGCTCCCTCGATGGAAACTGAATCTTGTCGGGGTTTCGATACTGCGCTTTTTCCCGAAGCGCGCGCAGTCCTTCGATTTGCAGAGCGGTTTCCACAGCCTCCAAGTCTCCGAAGTACCAACTTTCCAGTTCCCGACAGGCGATACGAACCAAAGCATCTGGTTTTCGTGCTGCAGTGCAAATGTCTTTGAGTTTCGTCTTGATTGTCTTGCATTCGCCTGCGTCTTGGTCCCGAAGAACGATGAAATGCGTGTCAGGCGTCCTCCACCCCTTCAGTTTGATTGGCAACTGTTTCTCCAAATCTTGCTTTCCTTCGAATGCGATACAAACGAAAGAACAACGCTCCTGTGGCAAGAGCCGTGGCAGTAGTGACTCCAGCATGGCCTTGGCGGACGGTTCCTCCGTGAACACAACGAGCGACCTCATCGGGGATCCGCCCCCTCGAAGAAGCCCTGCTTCCAGAGGTAGCCCATCTTGTCGCCTTCTGCCATGAACGCAGCGATTTGCTCGTCATCCTTCGCACGCTTGACATTTGTTATCCCGTGTTTTTTGACCAGCCAGAACACGTTTTCGAGTTCGACCGCGTTAAGGAAGTCGGGGGAGTGAGTTGACACGAGAACCTGCCCTCCACGTCTGGCATACGCGTCGAACTCTTCGGCAAGTTCCCAGAGGAGCTTCGGATAAAGTTGGTTTTCTGGTTCTTCCACACAGAGAAGCGGATGCGGAGTCGGATCGTAGAGGAGCACAAGGTACGCAAACATCTTAATGGTGCCGTCGGACACATAACGGGCCAGAAAGGGATCCTTGAACGCGCCGTCTTGGAACCTGAGCAAGACTCTGCCTTCTTCTGATGTCTTGGCTTCGACCTTGGAAATGCCGGGGACACGAGCGGCCAGTTTTTTCAGGATGTCGTCAAAAACATCTCGGTGATGCTCGTAAAGGTATTGCGTGACCAGCGCAAGATTCTCGCCCTCGCTTGACAGGTGTTCCGCGTAGCCGGCGTCAGGAAGTCGTCTTGCTGCGCTGATATGAAAGTCGGAGACATGCCAGTTTTCGATCATTTGCCCGAGCGCCATGACCGCAGGGTACCGCTTGAACTGAGCCAAACCCTTGATGGCGAGAATGCTCGGATTCGCCAGCGTTTGCCTCTCTCGTTTGAGTCTGGATTCATCGTCAACGTCGTCGAATTCATTGGTAACAGCCTCGCCTTCGCCTTGTGCAAACGACAGAAACTTCCATGGCTGCCCGTAACTCCCTCGACGATACCGAAGTTCTTCGCGCTCAACGATGCCTTTCCCATTTACCTCGTTAACGGCGAGCGTATACGTCGCCAAAGGCTTCTTCTGAGTTTCTCTCGTCGTCATCGGGAACCGGAATTTCAGCTCAATCTCGATGGGGCCGTCTTGATCTCGTGTCTTGACCTCCTTGAAGCCGCCGCGCTTGCTCAAGGCAACTTGTACGTTGTCAGTCAAGGAATCGCGGAGGAAGCCAAACACATCAAAGAGCGTCGATTTTCCTGCACCGTTCGCGCCGACGACAACGCACATTTGCGGTATATCCCGCATGTGTACATCTTTGAATGCCTTGAAATTCGTTAGGCGGATGCTTTCAATCTTTATCTGCATGACGAAAATGCTCCGGGATTACCCTAGAATGCCGCATGCCTTCTTCATGGATGGAAAAACGTAGATCACTGTTCTGGATCGTATCATTCTACTATCCGTCTAAACTGGAACAGCGGGTGCCGGTCTCGGTTTTCATTCCGGGCGTACCGTGATAGCGGGCTCGCGCCTTTTCGTTATGCGTCCGATGGGAACCGCCGCTCTGGTTTGGTTTTCTTTAAGCAACTCCCCAAGTCGATCGGCTTTGTCCTGCGCTACGGCGATGAGCAATCCGCCTGAGGTCTGGGCGTCGGCCAGGACGTTGACCAGTGTTTCGTCGACGCCGGTCGCATCCAGTTTGTCGTCCATGGCTTGCAGATTGGATTGGTACGCGCGGGTCAGTACGCCGCTGCGGGCCAGTTCGAGCGCTTGATCGAGCAGCGGTACGCGGTTCGCGTCGAGCTCGATCGTTACGCCGCTTGCTTGAGCGATCTCCAGGGCGTGTCCGAGCAATCCGAAACCGGTGATGTCGGTGACCGCATGGATCGCATCGCCCTCACTTTGGAGTTGGGTCATAGCGCTGCCGGCCCCTTTGTTCAGGTCGATCATGCTGTCGATGGCTTGGCGCAGATCGGATTGCGGAATCTTATCCTGCTTGGCGGCTGTGGTGAGCTGCGCGGTGCCTATCGGTTTGGTGAGAAAGAGCACGTCACCCGGCTGCGCCCCTGCATTGGTGAGGATGCGGTTCGGATCGATCAGCCCAGTTACGCTGAGCCCGAACTTGATCTCGCTGTCGCGTACACTGTGTCCGCCCGCCACCACCGCACCGGCTGCGCCGACGCGTTCCGCGCCGCCCCGAAGAATCTCACCGAGGATGTCAATGGGCAGGTCCTTGTCGGGAAAGCCGACGATGTTCAGCGCGGTCAACGGGGTCCCGCCCATCGCGTAGACGTCGGACAGGGCATTGGCGGCGGCGATTTGGCCAAACACATAGGGGTCGTCGACCAGCGGCGGGAAGAAGTCGAGGGTCAAGACGATACCCGTGGACGCGTTGAGGCGGTAGACGCCGGCGTCGTCGAAACACTCCGTGCCGACCAGCAGGTTCTCATCGGTGGATCGGGGTAGGTCGCGCAGAACCTGCGCGAGCGCTCCGAGGGGGAGCTTGCCCGCTCACCCGGCACAACTGGCGTAATCGGTCAACCTTATGGTTCGTGATTCGCTCATAGGAACCCATTGTACAGGCTGGCGACAGTTTCGTCAGCGAGCGGATTCGATTCGATCGAATGGGATCGAATAGCCGATGAGGCCCGTTGAATGCGATCCCAGCGGATACATCAGTCCGGCGCGCCGCCGTGGAGGATGGCGTGCGGATCAGGAAGAGGCCTGATTGGCGATGGATGGCGATTACCACTGGTACGCTGTCGAACCGCGTATGAGCGGCGTCGTCTGGGTCGGTCCGTTAACCGGCGTGGAGCCGGTGCAACTACGACGCGACACAGCGTGTAGAAGGAGTACACCCGCACCTGCGCGATTCGCCACCCGTACAACCGAGTCATCCCCTCGCGCGAGGCTGTGGTGGGCTCCGGCTGGACAGGTTCGCGCCGGTCCGGAGAATAGCGGAATCGGACGTGGTACTTGAAACGGGCCCGATGTGAGTTTTATGCGAATCAATCGAACCCGGATCGAAACAGGTGTCTTGGTACTGCTTCTCAGCGCGCCCGCGTGGTCGGCAACGGCGTCTGATGAAGCGCGTCCCTACCAGGTCGATCTTCGCCCGCTTTCGTACAGCGTGCCGCAGGGGCAACCGGTTTGGGTTCTGTTTTCGATCGAAAACGACAGCGACAAATCGTTAACGCTCACCGTTCCCGAGACGAAGATCCGCGTTCCGGAGCCGGAGATCAGCCTTCCGCTTACTCACATTTTCAGTGGCGGCGACTCAGCGGGCGTGGTGGTGCGCACGCAGTCCGGTCGCGAGTGGGACCGACCCGTCGGCTTTCGCGCGGGACCCGATGCCCCCATCCTGCTGCTCGCACCCCACGGATCGGTGGGACGGGCGGTCGATCTACGGGCCTATTTCCCCGCCCTTCGTTCCCTCGGACGCCACCGCGTGACGTGGCAGCCTTATGGCAAAACGGGACCCGTGGCGATGACGATGATTACGATTGCAGCTCGCAAGCGCGTCGAGATCGTCACCCAATCCGGGCCATTGACGCTCGAGTTGCTGTACGACGACGCACCGCAGACTGTGGATAACTTCCTCGATCTGGTTGAGCAGGGGTTCTACGAGGGGCTTACGTTTCACCGCATCGCACCGGGTTACATGATTCAAGGGGGTTGTCCGAACGGAGACGGAACCGGTGGTCGACCCGACGGGAAACGGATTCCGGCGGAGTTCAATCAGCAGGTCCACGACCGGGGTACGGTATCGATGGCCCGGTTGGGCGATCAACCGAACTCAGCCAGCTCGCAGTTTTTCATCTGTGCCACGCGCATGCCGGAGTGGGATGGGCAATATACCGTGTTCGCCAGGCTGATCGGCGATAAGTCGTTTGCGACGTTGGACAAACTGATGGCGACTCCGGTCGATGAGCAGGGGTGCCCTCGTCATGCGTTGTACATGCGAACCGTGCGGGCCTACGACGCACCTTCCGAACCCGACCCCTCGAGCGCGCCGTAATCAATCCGACCCACCGCCGGAATGATCCACGGGAACACCTTTTCATCATCC
>CAZWWW010000206.1:0-5939 GCA_964637715.1 uncultured Phycisphaeraceae bacterium
GCTCGCACAAGCGGTCGGACGCTACCCCGAACCGTGGCCACACCTTCGCCGCCGTCAGCGCGGCTCCGGTTACTGCGGTTAGAGCAGGCTTTGTCGTTGT
Source organism: uncultured Phycisphaeraceae bacterium (assembly GCA_964637715.1). GTDB lineage: Bacteria > Planctomycetota > Phycisphaerae > UBA1845 > UBA1845 > CAZWWW01. The sequence goes on from CAZWWW010000206.1 coordinate 101, forward strand.
GTAGGGGTCGAATCACTGTGACATCCGGTAGATCGACTCGACGGAACGATACCGAATAACGTTGAACGCCGCCACCTCGGAGCCCGCGCCGCGGTGGCACCGCTTACCCTATTCTTTCTCTCCTTCGGTGCTATCGAACGTTGAAATACTTCGCCTGATTGTGATGTACGATCAAGGCGGTCGTAGATTGCTCGGGCTCGAGTTGGAACTCGTCGGAGAGGGAGACGTCGATGCGCTGCGGCTCGAGCAGGGGCCAGAGTTTCGCCTGATCCTCCAGACGCGGACAGGCCGGGTAGCCGAAGCTGTAGCGCGAACCCTGGTAGCGCTGTTTGAAGAGCTCCTGTTTGTCGCGTGCATCGCGCCGGGCGATGCCCCATTCCACCCGGATCTGTTTGTGGAGATACTCCGCCAGCGCCTCGGCCATCTCGACGCCAAGCCCGTGGAGGTGCAGGTAGTCCGTATAACGATCCTCGGCGAACCAGGCGCGAGCGACTTCGCTCACGCGCCGGCCTACCGTTACAACCATAAACGCCGCCACGTCGAACGAACCGCTCGATACCGGTCTGAAGAAATCACTCAAACACCAGTACGGCGGCTTGCTCATGCGCGGGAACGTGAAGGTCTGCAACCGTTTTGTCCTGTCGCTCGGGTCGTAGACGATGAGCGCGTCGCCGTCGGCTTGAACGGGCCAATAGCCGTAGATTGCCTTCGGTTGAAGGATGTCATCGGCCACGCACGTTTCCAACAACCAGCGCAGTACCGGACGCACTTCGCGGTTGATGTATTGCTTGAACGCCTCGGGCGAACGCCGGTTCTTGCGGTAGCCCCATTGAACCTGAAAGAGCATGTTCTCGTTGATGTACGCCGCGACCGCTTTGGGGTCGAGACGCTCGATTACCTTCGATCCCCAAAACGGCGGTTCCGGCACCGGCTCGTCGCGCGCGATGTCGGACCGCGGCGGCGCATAACCGAAACGCTCGGCAGCCTCCTCGTGCAGATCGACGCCGGGCGTCAGTGTCGCCACGCCGCCGGCGTCATCACCCCCGCGCGACGACGCTGAACGTGCGACCGATGCGCCGGCGCTGACGACCGGGGCATGCGCAGGGATGTCGCCCTTGGCGATCTCGTCCATCAAGCGCAGTCCCTCGAACGCATCCTTGGCGTAAAACAACGGACCCGCATATTCCCCGCGTAAATCCTGTTCCACGTATTTGCGGGTGAGCGCCGCGCCGCCGAGAATGACGGGGATATCGAGGCCTCGCTCGGCAAGGGCGGTGAGGTTCTCACGCATCACGACCGTCGATTTGACGAGCAAACCGGACATACCGATCGCGTCGGCGTCGTTCGTTTGAGCCGCGTCGATCATGTTCGAGACGGGCTGTTTGATCCCGAGGTTGTACACGGTGTAGCCGTTGTTCGTCAAAATGATGTCGACCAGGTTCTTGCCGATGTCGTGCACGTCCCCGCGCACGGTGGCGAGCACGATGCGCCCCTTTCCACCCTCGTCGATCTTGTCCATGTACGGTTCGAGAAAACGCACCGAAGCCTTCATCGTCTCGGCGGATTGGAGCACGAAGGGCAGTTGCATTTGCCCTGCGCCGAACAGATCGCCCACCGTCTTCATCCCGTCGAGCAGGATATTGTTAATGATATCAACCGGGCGCATCGTTCGCATCGCCTCTTCGAGATCGTCCTCGAGCCCGATGCGGTCGCCGTCTATGATGCGGTGTTTGAGCCGATCCTCCACATTCTTGGGGCGCTGCGGGGCGATCTTTTCGTCGCCGTCAATGCGTTCGAACAGCGTGAGCAACTCAGACAGCGGGTTATAGCCTTCGCGCCGTCGGTCAAATACAAGATCCTCCGCCAGGCTGCGTTGACGCTTGTCGATTTTGTAAAGCGGTGTAATACCACCGGCGTGAAGAATGGCTGCGTCCAGCCCTTTGGCCCGCGCGTGGTGCAGAAACACGCTGTTGAGTACGCGGCGCGCCGGCGGTTTGATCCCAAAGCTGATGTTGCTCAGCCCGAGCACCGTATGCACACCCGGACACGCTCTTTTGATTTGCTCCAGCGCGTCGAGCGTTTCCAACCCGTGTCGTCGATCATCTTCGCTGCCCGTGCAGATCGTAAACGTAAGCGGGTCGAAAATGATATCACCCGCGTCGATACCGTGGCGATCGACGACAAGATCGAACATGCGCTTGGCCACCGCCACCTTGCGCTCACACGTCTTGGCCATGCCGTCTTCGTCGATGGTCAAGGCGATGACGGCGGCGCCGAACCGACGGGCCAGCGCACATACCTCGTTGAGCTTCTCTTCCCCGTCCTCCAGGTTGATCGAGTTGATCACACACTTCCCACCGGTCAGCTTGAGCGCGGCCTCCAGTACGGGCGGCTCGGTACTGTCGATCACCAGCGGTGCGGTAACATCCGTGCGCAGTCGTCCGATCAGCGCTGTCATGTCGGCAACTTCGTCACGCCCGACGTAGGCCACACATACGTCAAGCAGATGACTGCCGTTCTTAACCTGGTCACGGGCCACCCCGACCATGCCGTCGACGTCTTGGTCAGCAAGCAACGTTCGAAACTTCTTCGACCCGTTGGCGTTGGTGCGCTCGCCGATCACGAGGACTTCGTTGTCCTGACGGATCGGGACGGATTGATACACACTGCTGACGCTCGGTTCGATCACAAACGAGCGCTTCGCCGGAATGCGTCCCTGCATCGCATCCACCACCGCGGCCATGTGTTCCGGCGTGGTGCCGCAGCAGCCGCCGACGATGTTGACACCGTCGACCTCGACGAACTCGACCAGCCACTTCGCCAACTCATCCGGGGTGAGCGCGTAATGCGGTTGACCGTTCACCAGTTGAGGCAGACCGGCGTTCGGCTGAATCATCAACAGGCAATTGCTGTGACGGCCAAGATAGCGCACGTGTTCGCTCATTTCCTGGGGACCCGTGGCGCAGTTCAACCCGATGGCCGCTACTTCCCGGTAGGGGCGCAGCGCCGTGAGCGCCGCCGCCGGCTCGGTCCCGATGAGCATGGTGCCCGTCGTTTCAATCGTAATTGTGCAGAGGATCGGAACGCGCCGGTCGATCTCCTTCATGGCGTCAATGGCGGACACGATGGCTGCCTTCGCCTGTAGAATGTCCTGACAGGTCTCGATGACGAACGCATCGATGCCCCCCTCGAGCAATCCGCGCGCTTGTTCGGTATAGCTGTCTAGCAGCGCATCCCACGTCGTCTGTCCAAGAGAGGGCAAACGCGTGCCCGGCCCCATTGATCCGAGCACGAACCGGGGACGGTCCGGTTTGGAAAAGGCATCGCGTGCTTGGCAGGCGAGTTCCGCAGCCTTCTGGTTGATCTGACGGGTTTTGTCGGCGATCCCGAACTCGGAGAAAACCAGCTTGTTCGCGCCGAACGTGTTGGTGGAGGCGGCGTCACACCCTACGGCGAAAAACGATCGATGGATATCCCGTACGACGTCGGGCCTGGTAAGGACCAGTATTTCCGTACAGTTTTCGAGGTCGTTGAAATCCGACAGAGGGAGATCGCGCTGATGAACGCTGGTCCCCATCGCGCCGTCGAGCACGAGGACGCGCTGCCGCGCCGCCTTTAGAAATAATGAAGATGTCATGGTATCGTTGGGATAGGTGGTCGCGCCTCCCTGCCCGACCGAATGCGCGTCCAGCGCATGTTCTGCTCTTGCGTAGCGGCCCGATCGCTAATCTGACAGGTGAACCGACTCAAGAAAGCGATACACGAAAAGCGTAAACGCGGTAACCCTGAAAGATGTATCGGGTGATAGTCGACGCGGCTTCATTCGTCAAACGGAAGACGGCGGCATGGTAACGCGTTGAATCACGCCGAAACTTGTTCAACAGATGGTTGGTGTAGCGTCACAGCTTATTCGTAGCGTTCGTTGTGTGTGGCATGGGCAAACTCGTTTGCCCGTGACGGACCCCGGAACAACACGGGCAGGCTGCTGCTCGCCCATGCCACCCCCAAGACAAAGTGTGACAAAGCACCAGAGCAAGCGTTCTGTTTTGTGTAGCGGTCAAACCACCGTTTCATCCGGCGAATCGACTCGATACGGCGATACACAATAACAGACAATGCTGTAGCACGTGGCGGAGATGAAAACACTAAGGTATCCTGGCGTTTCGAGCGCACGGCCACGCAAGTCGGACCACAAAAACCGTTTTCCTTTCCGGGAATGAAGCGGTCAGCGGAATGCTATTAGAGCATTTATCGTTTTCATGTGCCGGTTCTGGAATACCCGAACCGGCATCGAGACCGGGAAGATCGCGCGGGCATAAAGCCCGCGGCTCGGAGCACAAAAACGGGAAATGCTATAGACCCGTTGGTGACGGATTGCTACGCGGTCAAGAGGTGGGTGCCGGCGGCCTACGTTACGGGGCTGGCGCTGTGGTGGGTAACGTCGGTATTACGACGACTGACGGAGAGCGGGGCCCCGTTCCGAACCGGTTCGTCGCCGAACAGGAAAACGAAAACGCCACGCCGAGATCGGATTGTTCGACAATGAAGCCGGCCACACCGCGCTGTCGGTCGACATCCAGCCGCCCCAGCGTCGAGGTGAAGTCGAAGCTCAAACCGTCCGTGCTTCCTGATTCGACCGTGCAGGTTAGCGTGACCGACTCATCCAGTTCCGGCGTAGCGTTTGACACGCGCAGCACGACCGTTGCGAGCCCTTCGCCGCCGGTGTCCGGCGTGGAATCCCCACCGCCCGACCCCGCCGAGCCGCCGGAACCGCCGGAACCGCCGCCTTGATTCGCCGGTGTGCCGCCGAGCAACGCCTGAAGCTCCACACATCCGCTCGTCGGAATGGCCAACAAGCCGAGCAACAGTATGATCCGTGCGGCGGCGAGACCCTCGCGCATCGAGTCAGGATCGTACGCTGGCCCGGTTTTGATACGCGCAGGCATCCTTCTCGTATAGCGTAGGCACCGCAGCGCCGCAACAATGTGGCGCCGGATCGGGGTCTCAACTTCTTGAAATCGAGCCTATGACGGCCGTGATGAAGGTGGCAATCGGGGGTTCCAATGCGGGGAATCAGTGGAGGAGCCCCGCGCCGGTGGGTGAGCCACCTAAACCCCCTATGACACACGAACCGATAACGTTGAAACGGAAGCGCTTAAAACCCGGGGTAGCCTCGGCACGCGTGCAGCGGCGTTGGATCAACGGCACCTGCCCGCCGCCCGGAGGCTCTGCGCAGAGGAATCTCTTGATCTTGAACGCAGGTATTCGTTTCACGCGAACGCGAATTGGCCGCACGATCGGGATCGGTGCGTTGGCGCTGCTGCTTTCCGCGTGTCAGTCCATCCGAAACGGTTGGCTTGACCCAACGGTCGTTGGGCGCTTTGAGGGAAGCTCCACGCTCGAAATCCGTCGGTCGCTGACGCTTGAGGACACCCCGCGCGGTATTCCCGGCGCGTCCTATCCCTGGCCCGAAGACCTGAGGTTCATCGAAGACGATTATCCGATCTCGGCGGGCGACCAACTGGCCATCGAAATCTACGAGCTGCGTGATCGCCAGGTTCCCTATCAGGCGCAAGTGCAGGTGTCCGCCTCGGGGGAAATCAACGTGCCCGTCATCGGTCGCGTCCATGCCGCCGGGAAAACGCTGTCGCAGTTTGAGGACTCCATCGTATCCACGCTGAAGGACCAGCAGATTCTTCTCCAACCGCAGGTCACGATCAATCCGGTATTCCTGCAAAAAGCGACTTATTCGATTTTCGGCATCGGTGTCAGCGCCTCGTTCAACGCACCCCTTCGCGCGGGGACGTTTCCCATTCGCCGACCCGATCTGCGTATCCTC
>CAZWWW010000207.1:0-5892 GCA_964637715.1 uncultured Phycisphaeraceae bacterium
GGTGCCCTTCTCCGAATGATCGTGTGGATAACGCAGCCGGTTGCGAGACGGGCGCGATTCGGTACGATCACGCCCTCGAATCATCGGGGCGTGCCGGAAGGTGCGGGGGTCTGCACGAGACGGAATCACGAGGAGACGATCATCATGTTGAGAAAACCGGTTGTTGGGATGCTGGCTGTGGTCGTGGGCACGATCGGGTTGTCCTGTGCCGTGCCGCCGCCACCCGTTGATGGTGGCAACGGAAGTGGAGGCAGTGGAACAGGCGGTAGCGGCACGGAAGGCGGCAATGGCTCCGATGGGGGCGGGGTGACGGCGAATCCCCTTGGGGCGCTCACGATCACCTCGGCGCGCACATTCAGTTCGAGCGGTACACAGAACACGTTAGAGGCAGCGGCACTATTCGCCACGATTGAACCGGTCGACCCCGACGCCGTATCGTCCACAACGATTGGCGATTGCGTGATAACGACCCTTTCGGTGGATCCGAACGATTTGCCAACCACTCCGACACCGCCCAACCCGCTTGACCCCGGTCTCAGCGGGACGCTCAGCACGGCGTCTGCCACGGCCTCTCTGGACAAGCAGATCGAAGGATTGTACGCGACCGCTGAGTTGTCCGACGCCGGTTTCACGACCGGCGAGACCTACACCTTTGAGTTCGAGGGCGGCACGGATATCGCCGGGTTCATGACGTCGATTGACCTACCCGGTTCGTTCACTGCTACAACACCGGACCTGACCGACGACGCGCTGACCGTAGACAAAACGAACGCCCTCGACGTCACATGGACGCCCAGCGGATCGACCAGCAGTGTATCGGTGGGCGTATCGACGGCTGACGTTTCGACCTTCGTGTCGATTGAATGCACATTCGACGACACCGGTTCAGCGACCGTGCCCCAGGCAGCCATGGCACTTCTGCTGGATCAGCCCGTCTCCACAAGCGTGTCGATCGGGCGTACGAATACCAACGAAATCACGGTTGATCTCGTTGACGGTACTACCGGTACCCTGATGATTACGGCCCGGACGGACGATACGCGCACGATCATCGGCGCAGTGGATTCAGGCGGCGTTGACCCCTGCATGTTTATTCAACCGAACTGCCCGGAAGGCACGACGTGCAACCCGGCAACGTTTCTTTGTGAATAGCCGACCACAGGGAAAAACAGGCTTGTTCGCATAACGTCGAATCGCCTTTGCTCCGGAGTTCTCCTGCGATGTCAGTGCCGGCTGCGCGAACAATGGCCAAGAAGGGCACGCCGCGCGCCGGCTCCACGCGGCTTCGGTTGATTTGCTTGCCGCATTCCCGGTGTTCGTCACGAGCCAACGCGGCGAGACGCATCACGGCAAGGTTTTGTCAGGTAACCCCTTGCGGTTCAGCCTGACTGAAGGCGACCGTGTTCTTGCCGACGCGCTTGGCGGTATACAACGCCGCATCCGCGCGGGCTACGAGATCATGCCCCGTGGTCGCGCCGTCACTTTTGATCGAAGCGACCCCGGCGCTCAACGATACGTTCGTTGCCTTGCCCATGCGGCGGGCGTACTGACCGAACATTTTTACAATACGTTCGGCGATGGCGCCGGCCCTTTGGTTGTCGCACCCCGGCAGCAGCAGCACGAACTCGTCTCCGCCGAACCGGATGGCGTAGTCTTCGTGTCTGATCGACCCGGCCAGCAGCGCCCCAACAAATCGAAGCAATTGGTCCCCCGCCTGGTGACCGTGGGTGTCGTTATGGGTCTTGAAGTTATCAAGATCGATCACCACAGCGGACAGGTCCACCCCGTCCCGGCGCGCTCCTTCAAACGTCGACTCGAGATTCTCTTCGAGAAAGGCCCGATTACGAAGTCCCGTTAATCGATCGGTGACGGCGCGATCGTTCGCCCGGCGCAGGCTTCGCTGGTGCTCGGTCTCGCGCTGAGCAAGGCTACGCTCGGCCTCCTCCACAACGCGCTTGCGTGCGGCGTCACTCTCCGAAAGACCGCGCATGAGGTCGTCAAACATCGACGCAATGGCCGATGTTTCCCGCCACGCCGTAGGGTTGTCCCCGCGTCGGCGATGGTAGCGCGGTCTCGATTCTGCCACCGATGACGCCATGCTACGAAGTGGTTGTGCCACGCGCCGGTGAAACCATCCGGTTAAGGAAAGAACGCACGCCAGTCCTGCCGCTGCTACAGGTGCCGCAAAGATCGTCGTGGCGGTCATCCATGTCGAGGCACCCTTGGGACTTCGCAGGAGTACCGCGATGCGCCGGGCATCCGGGAAATCGCTACCGTTCAACGTGGCGACTGCGCCATACGCGTCGATCGGTGTACCGGTAAGCGGATCCATAACGGATACGGGTGCAGCGCCGACGGGCAAGGAAGGCTCGCTACCGCCGGGCGTCAGCGTCGCGCGTACCCGATCCAGCGCCGTACGATGAGCGGGACGCTCAGGATACACCGTATGAAGTCCGCCGGTTGCGTCGAGGGTGGCGATCGCCAGAACGCCGTCGTATCTGTCGAGCAGACGCGTGATGGCGTGCGAAAGATCACCGTCGTGCTGCGGGTCGAGACACGCCGCCACCATGCGCGCCTGCGCCAGCGCGGTGCTACGAGCGGCGGTGTGACTGAGGCGACCGTGGAGTAGTGCAAAGCATCCGATAGCGACGACAACCACCCACGCAGTTCCACCCAGTACGCGTCGCGCGAAGGCAGGTGCGATCGGTTTAGGTGATGGGGGCACGGTCTATTCAGGGCCTCACGTGTATCGTTGGCGAGCCGGAAACGGTCCGTACCGCACAGAGCGTTCGAGCGGCGCAGGTTCATGGAACAAACGTTGTATCTGTGTAGCGGTCGCACCTCCGTTCGGTGCGGTCAATCGACTCGATACCGCAAGATACCGGCTGTTGAACGAGCAAACAGTACGGGGCAAGCGAATAGATTGTGTCTCGTCCCCCAACGGCGTACAGCGGCTCACACCGAGTGTACAATTGGGCGGGCGGTGTTGTTGAGCTTTTCCCCGCGGCAGGCCGATAAGCCCAAAGACGCCTGGAGGGGTGTTCGGCAAGGGTGCCGATCAACCGAGCTCGAGCGCTTAGCGCAAGCTCTATTACTGTTACTGTGTGGCGGTTTAATCACTGTTTCATCGTTTCATCCGGTACGTCAACTCGATGTGGCGATACCCGATAACAGAAAATGCCGTGAGGGCTGAAACGCTCGATCCGGCGCACAACATCGAATGAATACTGCAGTCCGAAAACGCCTGTTCAACGCCTTGCGCATCGCCGTCAGCATGGCCGCGCTCTGGTTCGTCGTACAAGGCGTAACCTGGTACGACCGGGTGCAGCCCGCTGACGGCTCGGCCGCTGTGGTGGGCACCGTGCGCGATGAAGGCGATACGGTGACGATCGAGCTGCCCACCGGCGTCGTGCATACCCTGGCGCGTACGTCCATCGCCAGCGATGCGGAGGGTAGGCCGGTCATTCGTTACGGACTGCGAACGACCTGGACGCACAGCCGCCGCTGGTTTCTCGTTCTGGCTGTCCTGCTTCAGTTCCCGGTACTGATCCCCCAGGCCTATCGGTTCCGCATCATGTTGGCCACCCAGGGCATTCGACTTCGCTATTGGGAGTGCCTCAAGCTGTCACTGGCGGGCAATTTTCTCAATTTTGCAGCCCCCCTGGGGTCGAACGCGGGCGACGTGTTTAAGGCATATTTCGCGTCGCTGCACGCACCGACGAAAAAACCAGAGGCCGTGGCGACCGTTATTCTTGATCGCGCCATCGGGCTGGCCAGCCTGGTGCTGGTGGTCGTGCTGATTACGAGCGCGGCGCCGAATGGAAGTCGATTGGCCGAGCTGAAACCGTACATGCTCACCATGTTTCTCGTCGGCGTGTTTGTTGTGGTCGCCTATTTTGCGCCCTGGCTCCGACGGTTTCTGCTACCGGCGTCGCTCTTGCAGCGCATTCCGATGCGCGACCAGATCCGGCGCATCGACTCCGCCGCGCGCACCCTCCTTCGCCAGTGGCCGACCGTTGTCGTAGCGATCCTCGTGACGATATTCCTGCAAGCGCTCGCGATGTTCGCTTATTCCGCAGTAGCGGTGGCTATCGGGCTCGACGTCGACTGGCGCACATTGCCCGAGTTTTTCGCCTACTTTTATACCGGAACGGTCGTTCAGGCGCTGCCCGGACCGCCGCAGGGGTTAGGTACGGTCGAGCTGGCCTATCGTTACTTTTTCTCACCGTTCGGCAGCCCCGCACAAATCGTTTCCATGGCGCTGTCGATTCGTTTGGTCGTGCTGGTATGTGCCTTGCCGGGTTTGTGGGTAACGCTCACGGGAACCTACCGACCGAAGCAGGTCGATCTGCTTGATGACCCGTCCGGGAGCGTTTCGCCGTGCGACGCGGAGACCGTATTGCATTCGGGTCCGAACACGAACCCCACGAGAATGAACAGATCAACGGAGCTTCAAGCATGCCCGGTTCCCCCGCCGTCGACTGAATCACGCTCTTGAACCAACGGTGAACGGCGTCACGCCACACGTCCGCTATTGCCCACGCGACGTCGCGCGCGAACGTCGCTGTTCTTATCGGCGTCGAAACGCACACGTTAAGTACGACCCGCACGCAACCGACATGATGTCGGTAAGCGCGCCGAAGGTTTCGGGTGTCCGGGCCCACTCGGACCTAAACCAGAGCACCTTGTCCAGCGCTTTGGCGGGGGATTCGGTAATGCCGACAATGATGGGTCAACAGCGGGCAGCGCCGACTACGGCGCTCGACCCGCGCGCCTCCAGCGCCGTCCTCGACCAAGCGATAGCCCGGCGCGTCCCCATTCAACTCTCGGCGGCGAATGGCGCCCATGCTACGGTCTGGCGCGGTGCGTTTTGCGATACGACGGATCAAACGCTTGTGCTCACCGCGGTTGATCGCTGGGTGGAAACGCCGCCACCGTGGAAGGGGGCGGCGCTGTGCGGCACCTTTACCGTGGCCAACCGGGCGTACGTTATGGAGACCCAGCTTGCTTCGCCGGATCCCAATCAAACGACGGATGCGATCACGATCCGTCGACCCCAGAGCATCAAGAGCGTGGAACGCCGGCGCGCTCCGCGACGCAGACTTCATCCGTCCGCCTTGGTACGGTTACGGATAGCCGCCGGTGATGCGAGCGCGTTCGAGTTGTGCCTGCTCAATATGAGCGAGCACGGTATGGCCTGCCGCGTCGACGAATCCGTCATAGGCGCCCTGGGTACTGGTTCGTCCGTACAGGTGAACTTCGATTTGCCCGGAGTAGCGGAGCCGTTTGCCTTCGACGCGCGCGTGGTCTCGGTAACGCCGACCGGCGGTGGACAGGCCGTACTCGGGTTGGAGTTTCTCGAGAACGACAAGTTATTCAGACGACAGGACCAGTTACGAAGCCTTCTGGCAGCGCCGGCATCGCCCGTTACCGGCGACCGCACACCCAACATACGCCCCGGGGACACGACATCATGAGCGCCACACAAACCCTACCACGAAACCGCCGTGACCGATTGCTTGTCAACGCAACACGCGAACAGCGACGTGTGGTGTTGACCCATCATGGCGTTGACGGCTGGCAACTGTACAAGGGACGGTTTGCGAATCCCGCCGGAGCGAGCGACGGGCTGTTTGTTCAGGTTCCACAGGTATCTCGTGAAGGGCGAACGCTCAACCTGAAGGTGGGCGACGTACTCGGATGCGCCTTTCGCGACGGACACCGCAAATGCCTGTGTACCACGGTGGTTGAAACCGTTCGCCACGACGGTGAACTCGTGACGTTGAGACTTACCGCACCCGATCAGATTCAGCAGATGCAGCGCCGCTCGTTTGAGCGGGCGGCTCCGTCTAGCAATACGGTCATCGCCGTGCGTTTCTGGCGGGACGAGAC
>CAZWWW010000208.1:0-5882 GCA_964637715.1 uncultured Phycisphaeraceae bacterium
GGGAAGATCGCGCGGGCTTAAAGCCCGCGGCTCGGCGCACAAAAACGGGAAATGCCATAGCTAAGGGGGATTGAGCGGGAAGATCGTGCGACCACCCTCACGCAGATCATCAAAGGCACTGTCGGTTCTGCGATTGCGCCCCCACAAGCAAGTTGGCATGGGCGCGCGACCGCGGTTACGTCCTTACGTTTCCGCCGCCCGTTCCTCTTCACGCCAGAACGCATCGTAGCAGGCGGGGCAGAGCTCGTGGCCTGAACCGGCGAAGTAGATGTGGCGGTTGCCGCGCTGGCATTGCGTACACACACCCTCCGCGAAGGGGGGATAGGGATGACCGTCCGGGCGGTGCGTGACCTGCCTGTAGGCGCGGTCAACGCTGCGACGTCGAAGGAGCCACACGCCGATATTGACGCCCGCCCACAACAAATAAAGAGCGACCGCACCGAAGACCAGTGCGATCACACCGCTGAGGATCAGCGCCAGGTTTACGAGGAACGTCTGCGGATCAACCATGATTCCCTGTCCAGCCTGCAACCGTTTTCATGGATCACGACGAACAGCGGTCTGGTTTGTTAGTAGAGCCCGTGCAAATCGCTCAGATCATAGGAGTGCAACCTCACGCCGGATCACAGAACGCATGCGCAGCCTGTGCGTACGTAGCGTCGCGTGTATCGTGGTTATACGCCCGTGAAATGTTTGCGGAAGCAAACGCGTGGCTCGTTTTCTTGTTTCGAGCTGCATGAAATATCTTCGTGATCGCGGCCCAAGGCTGCACATGCTACAATCCCGCCATGGTCGAGCCCCGCTGCCTTGATCCCGCCGGTACGCCAACAGTCACACGAGCGTCTCACGGTGGTAATCGTAGTTCCGTACATCGCGACGCGGGGCACGAAGGGCGTGTTGGTGTGGCCTACGGTCTGGGAGCATATCTGGCCTGGGGATTCGTAGCGATCTATTTCAAAGCTGTTGCGCAGGTGCCGTCGTTGGAGGTCCTGGCGCACCGCATTGTCTGGTCGGTGGTGCTCCTTCTTTTCCTTCTGCGCCTGCGCGGGCATCTGCGACAAACCCTTTCTGTCTTTCGCGACCGGCGCATCATGATTCCGTTGATCGGAACGACGTTGCTGATCGCCGTAAACTGGTTCACCTTCATCTGGGCGGTGGCGAACGACCGCGTACTGGAAGCCGGTCTCGGCTATTTCACGAACCCGCTGGTCAACGTGCTGTTGGGGTTTGTGTTCCTGCGCGAGCGCCTTCGCCCCTGGCAGGCGGTGAGTGTCGGTCTGGCCGTCATCGGCGTGGGTCTGCGCACGTACTATCTTGGCTCATTGCCTGCGATCGCGCTCATTCTTGCGTTCTCATTCGGGTTTTATGGTTTGATGCGCAAGACCGCACGGGTCGAAGCTATTGTGGGGCTTACCGTCGAGACGTTGCTGCTGCTTCCTTTCGCCCTCGGGTATCTGGTCTATCTTTTCGTGACCGATCACATCTTTTTCGGGACCCATTCCTGGTCGACGACGGTCTTACTGATGATGAGCGGTGTCATCACCTCGGTGCCGTTACTCTGGTTCACGAACGCCGCGCGCCGCGTGCGCCTGGCGACCCTCGGGTTCATGCAATACCTCGCCCCGAGCCTTCAGTGTTTGCTGGCTGTGCTGGCATTTGGTGAAGTGTTTGCTCGCACACAATGGATCACCTTCGGGTTCATCTGGACAGCACTGGCCATCTATTCCATCGACGCGTACCGTGCAATGCGACGACCGACATAACCATAAAAGGCAGGCACTCGCCTTTCCTACTCGGCTTCACGGATGTCAGCCAGTTGACATAGTGTATGAAAAGAGCACCGCGGTTGGTATGGAGCGGGGCGTAAAGATACCGCGATGAAGCTGTTTGCGGAGTATGCACAAGACCCTACCCCACCAAGCTCGCGGCAGGCAATAGCCTGACCTTCACGGCTATCCCGCGCTGTAGTATTAGCTCTTTCCGATAAACTCGTTAAGTTTCTGGAATCCGGCATAAATCATTGCACGAAAGGCTGACTGCTCTTTATCGTTCGACGAGTCGTATATTCGTTGCCCTGTTAGGATGCAGTACAAGGCGATTCTTCCTGCTACGGGTACCGTGGAAGAATCGAAGGCCTCCTTGAAATTCAATATTCCCATGAGTCCCAAATCGCTCAGGCGTTTTGCGAATGCTCTCGCTTCGGGGATTTCCCATAGGTCGCGAGAGTCGTTGTCCCACTCGGGGAACGCAAAAAAGAATGGTGAATCGGTTACTTTATAGCGGCTATTTGCAGTCTCTAACTCGCGGTCGCATTGTTGAAAAATAAACCTGATTTCGTCATCGGTCAATGTCGTCTCAAAACGAATGACCATCATCGATCCACTCTTGGCGAAAGAACCATCGCCGAGCGAGTTAACCATGTCCGAGTTACTTTGCGCCATTTGCGTTATCTCCGTGGCGACCATTCGCGAGCGTTAGCTTAGCGCATTTCGGCTCCCGGGGCTACTCCAAGAAGGCGGGTGGCCCAGGTCCTGCGGACCTGGGGGAGGCGATGATGGCACTAAGTAAACGCTGCCAATCTAGTGTGTGGTATGAAGCCACGCTAAAGACGATATGGGCCACCATTCGCTGCGAAACAGCCGAAACGCAAAGCTGTCAATCATCGAGTCCCCCACCTCTAAAGGAGGTGGGCCACCCGGCCAACGTACGAATCGTACCGGAACCAGAAACGCTCTGGATGCTGGGCGGCATCGCACCATTATTCCTGGTGAAACGAAATCCGTTGAGTCGACAGCTTTCCAAGGAGGCGTCGTAGGCGGCGCGTGGTCTGGTTGGCGCTAGTCGAAGCGCCGCGCGACCACACACGGAGGGACGCATTATGCCTTACAACCGACTAGTACTCTGACACACGTGATTCGATGGGTGGCACGGGCGAGCTGCTGCTTGCCCGTGTTGTTCCGGGGACAGTCACGGGCAAACAAGTTTGCCCATGCCACCCACAACGAACCCTAAAAGTAAGCTGTGACGCTGCACTAACCGAGCGTATCGGATCGTCGACCGAACAGACGGCTCCGTATCCGGGTCATCGACCCGACGCCTGGTTCGACATCGTTGTGGACCTGTTTGGTTGGGTCGATGACTCAACCTACGTTCCTCGTTTCTCGTTCGTCTTGTTCTATAGCACAGTCAGTTTTCATGTAGCGTTCTATTCGCAGGTGTTTCCTACCCAAGAAGGAGGATTGACGCGCGCGAGTCGCTACACAATAACTGACTGTGCTCTGCCGGATCATCCGACCGGCGACGAAGCGCCGCGCTGCAGAAAGTCGTTGCGGCTGAACCGTTATTTATCAGCCTCTTTGATCCCCATACCGCTGCGGTCGGGATAGGCCGGTCGCTTCGGCGCGAGGTAGGGGTGGGTCTTGATCTCTTTGAGCATCAGCTCGATGGCCGCGTCGAGTTGCGGGTCGCCGCCGTTCACCATCATTGAGGGGTTGTCGATTACCTCGATGTCCGGATCAACCCCGTGACCCTCAATGCCCCAGGTCCCGTCGGTTTCATAGAACGCGAACGTCGGCGCCGTGATGCGCCCGCCGTCGATCAGAATGGGGTTGCCGGAATAGCCGACCAGCCCGCCCCAGGTGCGCATGCCGATCAGCTTGCCGAGTCCGACGTGCTTGAAATACCATGGGAAGTAGTCACCCCCGGACCCGGCCAACCCGTTTATCAACATACATTTGGGCCCCTGTTGGGCGTCTGCGGGCCAGGGCCAGTCGTTTCCGTCGCGCCGGGCCCAGTAGTTGGCGATCGGACGATTCAACAATTCGATGAACCGTGTCGGAATCTGCCCGCCGCCGTTCCATCGTTCGTCGATAATGAGCGCGTCTTTGTCGACCTGACCGTAGAACTGCCGAAAGAGATTGTTCTGCCCGTCGATGCCGGTGTTGGGGACATAGATGTACCCGACCCGTCCGCCGCTCTTGTCGGCTACATACCGGCGGTTGTGTTCGATCCATCCGCGATAGCGCAAGCCGCGCTCGCTGGACAACAACTTGACCGCGACGGTACGGGCGTCGTCGTCCATCTTCGGTTTGTCGCTCACAGTGATCGTGACCGTCTTGCCGCCCATTCCGACAAACGCCGCCCAGGGCTCCTTGCTTGTGTCGACCGGAACACCGTTGACCGCCAGAAGATAGTCGCCCTCTTTGACGTCCACGCCCGGCTGGCTGAGCGGTCCGCGCGCGTCGAGGTCCCAGTCTGCACCATGATGAATCTTGGAAATCCGATAGGCGCCTTCGTTGAGTTCATAATCCGCACCGAGCAGACCGACCGATACGCGGGGCGTCTTTTCCAGATCGCCGCCTCCTCGGGCATAGGCATGGCCCACGTTGATCTCGGAAATGAGTTCCCCGATGACATAGGTGACGTCCTCGCGCGAGGTACAATCATCGAGCATGGGCAGGTAGCGCGTGAGCATGCCCTTCCAGTCGACCCCGTGCATGTTGGGGTCGTAGAAGAAGTCGCGTTCGACCCGCCAGGCTTCCACGAACATCTGCCGCCACTCCGCACGCGGTTCGATTTCGACCACCATGTCCTTCATGGCAAGCGGCTTGTCGAGCTTCTGATCGGGCGCCGCGTCGACGATCGCGTAGGTCGACCCCTTACGCACCAGGAGCTTCTTCCCATCCGCCGACAACGCGAACTGTCCCGCCCCATCTATGACCGTCTTTTCCTTTTTCTTGTCATCAGTGGGATCGAAAATCTTGATGGCCGGTTTGCCCGAGCTGCCCGGTTTGCGACGGACGTAGATGAGTTTCCCCTTGTGATTCACCGCTAGGTTGGAGAATAATCCCCGGTCAACCGGAACCAGCAGGGCACGCTGCTCGAAGCCGTCAAGATCGATCTTAATGGGCTTGATCTCTTTTTTCTTCTTGTCGTGTTTGTCTTTTGTGGCGGTGCTATCCTTGTCCGTGGTTGTACCGGAGGCGTCATCGCCCGCTGACTTGTCGCCGCCCTTGTCGTTTCCATCACTTTTATCCTTGCCGTTTTTGGCGGCCCGCTTATCAGAGGACTTGTCGTTGTCGGGTTTTTTCTTTGCGTCGTCGGATTTGTCCTTATCGCCATTGTCCTTGTCCCACGTCTCCTCATCTGATTTCGGTAGCCAGGGAGATTTGACGTCATCCCTCAAGGGAACAGCCACCAGTCGCTGCGTGTTGGTGTAGACGAACGTTGTCCCCACGTCTTCATAGATGGGGCTGCTGAAGGCGCGGCTACTGATGAAGTAAAGGAAGTCGCCCTTGCGGTCGAAGCTCGGGGATTGGTCGCGGAACATACCGGCTGTACCTTGATGCTTTTGACCCGTCTCGACGTTGTACAACCACACCGACGACAACTGATTCGCCCCGCCCTTGGCGTACGCAATCCAGCGCGAATCGGGCGCCCACACGAGCTTCGCCTGGTTCGCCCACGGATCGGTGTCGAACGATTTCGTCTCGCCTGATGAAACCGTGTGCACAAACATGCCGCCGCGCTTGTCTGTAAAGGCGATGCGCTTCGAATCCGGCGACCAGGTCGGGCTGTAACGGAACGCGTCTCCGTTTCCGGTAAGCTTGCGCGTCTCACCGCGCCCGTTCGATGCGGTCAGGTACAGTTCATATTCCCCCGTTGCGTCGCTCAGGTAGGCCACCCATTTCCCGTCCGGGCTCCACGCGGGGAAACGCTCCGCCGCGCCGCTTGTTCGGGTAAGATTGCGCGGGGTGCCGTGTTTCGCCGGTACCGTCCAAATGTCCCCGCGGGCCTCGAACACCGCGCGCTGACCCGTAGGTGAAATGCCGCCCGATTGCACCGCCTTACTCGCGTCGACCCGTATCGGTCTAAGTCTTGGT
>CAZWWW010000209.1:0-5867 GCA_964637715.1 uncultured Phycisphaeraceae bacterium
TCGGGGGGGGGGGGGGGAATTCGAAAATTCGGTGAGTTGCTCCTGGTGCCGAAAGGCCCCGTTCCGGGTCGAACCATGCGCAACGTCGAGCGCCTTCCTGACGCCGCGCTCTTGATCGACGGCGAAAAGATTATCTGGATTGGTCTAGACCGCGACTTTGATGCCCCAGCCGGCGCGGAGGTTCTCGACGCCCACGGTGGCTGTGTGGTGCCGGGGTTGATCGACGCCCACACGCATACGGTGTTTGCGGGTACCCGTGAGGACGAATTTGTACAGAGAATCGAAGGCCGATCCTACACGGACATCGCCGAATCGGGAGGCGGGATTCGTGTGTCGGTCGAAGCCGTTCGGCGGGCGTCGTTGGATGATCTGGTTGAGATCGCTCGTCCGCGATTGGCCCGCATGCTGAGGCGTGGCGTCACGACGGTAGAGATCAAGAGCGGCTACGGGCTCACGGTCGAAGATGAGATCAAGATGCTGGAAGCCGTCGCCTTGCTCGGGCGATCCCAGCCGGTCGAAACGGTCGGCACCTATTTGGCGGCTCATACGACGCCGCGCGAGTTTGCCGGTCGACCGGACGATTACCTTGACGCCATGCTCGATGCGTCCGTTCTGAAGCGCATCCGCGAGCGTAATCTTGCGGCGTTCTGCGATGTGTTCTGCGAGCGGACCGTCTTTAACGTCGAGCAATCGCGGCGCGTGCTGACGACGGCGGCGAAGTATGGGCTGCGCGGAAAACTACACGCCGATCAGATCACGCAAATGGGGGCGACGCGACTCGCGGGCGAGGTCAGCGCTGTTTCCGCCGACCATCTCGAGCGCATCGACGACGGCGGGATTGCCGCGTTGAAGCATGGCGGGTGCATCGCGGTTGTGCTGCCGGCGTGTTCGTTTTTTCTTGGTGTTGATCAGGCCCCCGTTCGATCGCTTATCGAAGTCGATTTGCCGGTGGCGGTGGCGACGGACTACAACCCGGGTTCATCCATGATCGAGTCGTTGCCGATGACCATGGTAATCGCGTGTACGCAGGCGCGCATGACGCCCGTCGAGGTTCTCGTGGCGGTGACAGCCAACGCCGCGGCGGCGCTGGATCGCCAGGATCGAATCGGGTCGATACAAAAGGGGTGGCAGGCGGACCTTGTCGTGCTCGATGTTCCGAACCCGGAGCGATGGATGTACGAAGGCGGTCGCGATTGCGTGCGTGCGGTAGTCAAAAAGGGATCAGTCGTGTACAAACGCGGCGATAGCGGTTGAGTGATCGTGTCATTCTTGAGCCACAAGAGGGTATGCGTAACCGGTGGGGCGGGGTTTCTGGGTCGCCTTGTCTGTGAGAAGCTGCGCGCGTATGACGTAGCCGACGTCTTTGTACCGCGCTCCCGCGAGTACGACCTTACCAATCCGGAAGCGGTCAGGAACCTCTTTGACGCCGCCCGTCCCGACGTGGTGATTCATCTGGCGGCTGAGGTGGGCGGCATCGGTGCCAACGCAAAGAACCCCGGTCGGTTTTGCTATGCCAACCTGTCGATGGGGATGCACCTGATCGAGCAGGCACGGGTGAGCGGGGTCAGCAAGTTCGTACTCATTGGAACCGTCTGCGCCTATCCCAAGCATTGTCCCGTGCCGTTCCGGGAGGAGGACCTCTGGTCTGGCTATCCGGAGGAGACCAACGCCCCCTACGGCGTCGCCAAGCGCACCCTCGGTGTCATGTTAGATGCCTATTGTCGGCAATACGGAATGACCGGGGTCTACCTGCTTCCGGTGAATCTCTACGGTCCCGGCGACAACTTCGACCCGGAGACGTCTCATGTGATTCCGGGCATGATCCGCAAGTTCTGCGAGGCTGCCGAGACGCATACGCCCACCGTGGCGTGCTGGGGTACCGGCGAGGTGAGCCGCGAGTTTTTGTATGTCGAGGATGCCGCAGAGGCGATCGTTCGAGCCACCGATGGGCACGACGATCCCGCGCCCGTCAACATCGGTGCGGGCGAGGAGATTCGCATCGCCGATCTCGCGCATCGAATAGCGGACATGTGCGGCTACCGAGGCGCGATCACCTGGGATCGGGGTCAGCAGTCCGGACAACCGCGGCGCAAGCTCGATACGTCACGCGCTCGCCGTTTGTTGGGGTGGGAGGCGACAACGTCGTTTGAAGAGGGCCTGCGGCGAACGATCGATTGGTGGCGATCGGTGTAGCGCCCCGAGCGTGAAGCCCGGCGCTCGTTCTCAGCGCATTCGGGCTATAGAGCGTACGGATTCGCTTGAAGTCGTCGCGCGCCACACCGTGGCACGAACCGTGTCTCAGAGGGGCTACTGGTGGAGCGCGCCCTGCTTGTGCGTAGGCGCCGAATCACTGTTTGATCCGCGATATCGACTCGATGCGGCGATACGCAATAAAGGAGCGTGCGTTGTGTGCCAAGACGGGTCCAATCACCTGTTCCGCAACGCCTCGTAGGCTCGATCACCCCCATCGCCCGATTCGACCGGATACCCCAGCGCTTTCCAACCGGGTTGGATCAGCACGCCGTGTTCGTCGTGCCCGCCGCTGAATCCGCCCGCCATGTTGACCACGTTGGTGTACCCCGCCTGAAGCATGATCGCCCCGGCTCGCGCCGAACGCCGACCGGTGCGACAACCAACGATGATAGGCTGATGTTTCTTGAAGTTTTGCTCGACCACCTCGGCTAACCGTTCGTTCAGCAGCATCCCACCCGTAACCGGATCGCGCATCATCACCGGGATATTCCAGGCGCCGACGGGCCTACCTTCCTCGAACTCAGCCACGGTTCGCACATCAAGGTAGATCGTGTCGGGCTCAGCATCGAGTCGCTGCTTGGCCTGCACCGGTGTGATTTCGGAAAGGTTCATAACCGGTCCATGTGCGTTTTTGTTCTGCGCGACTGCGGTCGCGTATCGTGCGTCTTGACGCTCACAGCCTAACCACGTCAGCGCTGACCCCGCCAACAGCGCGGCGATACAGCCGGTTGATCGTTGACAATTCGAACTCATCTACGGGTGGCACATTCTTTTGGGATCAGGAAGAGTGTCACACGAATCGCCAGAGTCTACCGCGGCGCCTATGCTGACCAGCGCATTCCGTTTGAATTCCCAGGCTTTGCGTAGCCGTTGACAGGCGAACCCGCTCTTTGTCCTGCGCTGTTCGGATCGGATCAGGTTCCCTTTGCGAGTCTATTAGCAGTCATCCGCGCCGTCGACACTGTCCGACACTCCATCCGGTGCCATCTCGAGCAGAAAACAGTGGCGACTCGTTACGCCGCCGCAGCATCGCGGGGCGCAGTCTTTTTGGCGATTTCGACAATCGCGTCGAAGTCCTGCGGGGCGTGGATTGCTATCTCGCTGAGCATCTTGCGGTTAATCATCACGTCCGCCGCATTCAGACCGAAAATGAAACGACTATAGCTGATGCCGCGCATTCGGCAGGCAGCGGTCAAGCGCGTGATCCACAAGGCCCGAAACTCTCGCTTGCGGCGACGGCGATCCCTGAACGCGTTGGCACGGGCGCGAACGAGCAATTCTTTCGCTAATCGATAGCGGCTTCGCCCACCGCGAAAACCCCGCGCTTCCTTGAGGATCCGAACCTTCTTGCGGTGTCTGGCCGCTCCGTATGTCGTTCGACCCATAACTCAGTTACTCCCGTCGTCCCGTGTCATCGTTTCCGCGCGTGGCCCTTTTCCACGGGCCCGTTTTGCGGCGCTAACCCGCCGGGCACGCTGTGTTGCTCGTTACGCCGCGCCGAGGAACAACTTGACACGAGCGCCGATCTTACCTTTGAGATACGCGGCACCGCGCAGTCCACGGCATCGATCACCACTCTTGTGGCTCATCAGGTGTCCGGCGTTGGACTTGCCATGCCGTACTTTACCCTTGGCCGTGATGCGAAACCGCTTCTTCAGGCCCTTGTGCGTTTTCATTTTCGGCATGGCAGCGACTACCTCCCACTGTTCCGTTCTACCCGTAGCGAGCCGCGCATTATACCGATTCGTTCGGCAGCGCCAATGGGGTGCGCGGTGCCGTTTTTGGACGCCGAGCCGCGGGCTTCAGCCCGCGCGATCTGCCCGCTCTCGATACCGGTTCGTGTGTCCAAAAACCGGCCCACGAAAACGACAAATGCTCTAAATAGATGCTCACAGATGGGAAACCGAGCGATTTCACCTCGCCCTTGCGCCATAGGACACCCGTTTTCCTATTGGTTTCCCTATTGCGTGGAGTTATTTAGTTCTTTGTCGCACCTTGATTTTGGGGTGGCGTGGTAAAGCAGCAGCTTGCCCATGCCGGTCCTGGAGCATCCACGGGCAAACAAGTTTGCCCATGCCACCCACAATGAACCCTAACAATAATCTTTGGCGCTGTCCTATCGGCACACCGAACTCGCAGCCGAGGCCCGCACTAATGACCTGCACCGCCCAGAGGCTCGGGGGGCAGACCGGCGCTGACCAGCTCCGGCGCGCCGTTTCGCGTGGCGTTCACCAGGTCTTGGAGCGACCGGTATACCAGGCTGGCACCGGCCTGATGAAGCCGCGCCGGTGTGCAGGCACCGGTGGAGACCCCGACTGCAAACAGGTCCGCGGCGTCCGCGGAACGGATCATCGCATCGCTTGCCCCGACGACCACCGTGCGCGTGTCCTCCCCGGCCAATACCCTCAACTCGATCGGACGCCGCCGCGGATCAGCATGAAGCGGCTGGATTTCCTCGAACCATCCGCCCCATTCCGCCAGGGCGAGTGTTCGCTTGCGCGCGGAAAGATTGGCGCCCAGGCTCGCTCCCACGATCGAGCCTTCGTGCCTCAAGGATCGAAGGGCGTCGCCGGCGTCGGGTCGCGGCGCGAACGTGGCTACGATGGCGTCCGTTTCACGGGAGGCGTCGAACGCCGATCGATAATGTTTGTACTTGCCTGGTTTCGCGCCGGGCAGAAAGTCGGCATCGAATCCGCGGGTGCGCATAAGTCGCCAGAACGTCGGCTGATCGAGTGTCGACCACCCGAGGTTCACGGCGGTTTCCACGTGTGCGCGGTGCCAGCCGGTCGCCAGTTCGGTCAGGACCCCGTCAAGCTCGATGATGAATCGCACCGGCACTGCTCCCGCGCAAGGCCGCCCCTTCGTGATCGTACCGGGGGAGGCAAGCAGTCAGACCCAAAGAAGGCCTATTCATTGATGCCTTGCTACGCCCGCACTGTCCCCGATCTCCGCAGCGTGCCGTCAACGCGCATCGTTTGGGGCGCCCATCGCGAAACGCACGCGGCTACAGGATCCCGGCACCAAAATCGCTATCGCTATCGTCCTCGACCGCAGGAGGCGTCGGTGTTATAGGCTCCGGCGACAGTGCAGCGGGCTTCTCGCTACGCACAGGTTTAGCCGGTCCCGAATCGTCGTCCATGATGCCTGCCCCGAACCCCTCGTCGGATTCGATCGCCGGTTCCGGTGTTCGCTCGGCGCTCTTCCGTTTGAGCGATTCCACCGGCGCTGATTTTGGTGCCCGCGTCACCGGCGAGGCAGCCGGCGGGCTCGATTCCGCCCGTTGTCGGCGCGAATCATCCCGCTGCGGTTTTTCGTCATCGCGTCGCCGGGGCGGACGGGTGTCCGATCGTTCACTGCGGTCGTTACCTCGCGACGAACCCGGGCCGCGCGTCCTTCCACCACCACGCGAGCCCCGCGCACCGTTGCCCTCCCGTTGAGTCGACGTTGCGGATTCCCTCCGGGGGGTATCCCGACCGCCCGATCGCAGTCCGGCGATGATCGCATCGTATTCTGTCATGCCGCCTTCGTGGTTATCGGGCTCCTTCGGTTCTTCCGCCGGCGGTGTTTCCGGCGGCACGGGGTCGCGGTTGCTCGCCGCATCGCGGGGTGCGCCG
>CAZWWW010000210.1:0-5864 GCA_964637715.1 uncultured Phycisphaeraceae bacterium
TGAAGCGAAGCGGCGACAAGATCAAACTCGATCCAGTGGTCGCCGCGCCGGGCTAGATGATCGCACGACGGGCGCGCACCAACCGGCTCTCCCATACACACCTGCGCCGCACGAATGTCCGCTAGGTCAATATCCCCATCTCGATCGGCGTCGCCCGTCAGGTCCGGCGATACATCGGACACTGCGTCGATCTCCGGCGACATTTCACCGAACGGCAACTGTACAAAATCCACGCCGTTGCTGATCCGCACAAAATCGAAACCGGGCAAATGAGCCGGATCCCCCGTGCTCGGATCAACAGCCCACCCTATATCGAAGGCGTCTCCGCCCGCCGAACCGAAGTCCACCCCGACCACCAGCGGGTCATCGGGGATCGTGTAAAACACATCAGCGGATAGGGTCAGGTCATCGGAAACACCGTCGCCGTCGAGATCACCAAGCACGAGCGTCGGTGAATAATCCGCATAACCAAAGACGCCTTCACGCTCCAGAGGATACGACGGGTTCCGCAGCGCGAAGCGCGCGAACACCTCGGGTGGCAGGAGGAAGGTCTTGGTTTCAAACACGCCGGCAGCACCGGGCGGAAGCCAGGTCGCCACAGACGGTGGCCAGGTCGGGTCGGCGATGTCGTCATCCCACGTTTGGACATGGCGGGGGAACTCGCTCGGACCCAGGTGCGAGCCGGGGATCAGATACCACGCATCATCCGCCAGCCCGTTGCCGTTCGCATCCAGCGCGATCTCGATCACGCCATATTCGCCCTGATGGGTTTGGGCGTTTCCGCCGACCCAAACCGCGTTGCCGAACACGATCGCGTCCAGACCAAGCGGGTTCAACGGGTGATCCTCGACGCGATGATCGAACGCCAGTGTGATCGATCCCCCGAATCCACCCAACGAAACGATCGAGCTGTTGTCGGCTGTGAACACGCCACCGCCCCGGGGCGGTCCCAGCGCACGCGTGGGATCGTTGAACCGGACGTTGTTGACGAATTGGCCCGGTGCCGGGCGGAACGAAAGCACGCGCGTGGCAAACGGCGACCCCCAGGCGATCCGCGCGAGAACAAGAAGATGCCCAACCGGCATGACCCGTCGCCAACTGCGCCGCATCAACACACACTCCCTTGAAAACCCCGACGTTGCCAACGCAAGATAGTCAGCGTGGCCCCTACCATCAGCACCAGCGCCAGCAGAACCAGGCCCCAGTGCGACACGGCGGGCACACCCATTAAGTCTCGATAGACGTAGGTCCGCAGGTTACCAAAGTCGTTAATATAAATCTCGTTTCGGGTCGAACCGAATGCGAAGGTGAAAAAGTCGGCGTCGTTGGTGACGTCGGGATCAAGCCTTGCAACCTGCCCGGGGTCGTTCACGTTCACCGGACCACCGCCCCCCAGTGCGTTCGCAACCGACGCCGCGTTAACCACGGCCACATAGTCCGACTGCCCGACCGCGGCGCTGTCCCCTCCGCCTACGAGCAGATTGCCCACGAGGTCAAAACCAAGCGGCGAGGCTGACAAGACGTCGACAACGACAACCCCCTCCGTCTCGAAGTCGATCGGCGAACCGCTCGCCGCCGCCATCCATTGGGCGGCGGCAAACGCCTTGATCAGCCCCGTACCGCTCGGTCCCGCGATCTCAAACCCATTTCCGGTAAACAGATTCCCGGTCGCGTCGATAGCTACCCCCCCGGAAGCACCACCTATGTTTCCAATAACCGTCGGATTCACCGGATTCGACGGATCGACGCTCGTAGTGTCAAGCAGTGTCACTATCGACGGAACCCCAAAGGCACCGGCCGTCAGGGCAAGGTGCGTGTCATCGGTCCACGCCGCCAGAAAATGAGCGGCGTCGAACCAGACGCCCGTCAAGGACGGGAACGAGAATACGCCGACTTGCGCATGCGAAAACGAAACGCCGCCGTTGTTGCCGATCGCAATCATCGATCCGCCGGGCGAGACGACGACAAACGCCGGCCCGAACGGGGACATGTCCGCACCGGGCAGCGATCCGTGAAAGGCGAAGACACGCGTACCCGAAGCGGTTTCCACGTAGAGGTCCGCGCCCACCGCCGTGACCAGCCGACCATCCGAAAGAACGCCCAACGGACCCGCGCCGGCGGGAAGAAAAAACTGCTCGACGAGCCGGTAACGATCATACCCGTCAGCCCGCGCTGACTCTGCGCCGCCCCACAACACTACGACCAATACGAAAAACGTTTCCATCCCCCTCCAACAAACGACCCCAAGAAAAACCGGTAGCACCCGTCCCGACATCACGCCTACTCCCTTCCCCGAATCGCGCCCATCTCCACGAGGTCACGACCCGGAAATAAGAAAACCCGGTACCCCCCAAAGGGACACCGGGTTCACACGTCACATGGGCATCGTCACAAGGCGGACACCTATCCGCCGGCGACGGGCTACGCACGTCAACGCCGAACGCGACGCCCCAACACACGAAGGCACCACGAAACAACACGGCGATGACCGGTAGGTCTTCTGGCTTACGGATCGTCCTACTCGCCACGCCTTCTCCAAGCGGCAGACCCCCGTACGGTGTGCAACACCGTGCGGCGATCATCACTCGAATGGCTCGATTGCGGCTTTCGTCCCCGTTTACAGCGGCGGGTCCGCGGTGGATTTGCACCACCTTCCCTTACGTCCGCCCCGCGGCGGACACCGGCCTTCGCTAGCCTATTCACTTGTCAAAGTGCAAACAGCGCAAACTGCAATAGCGACACCCTCATACCCTGTTATCGGCCGCAAGTCAAGAAAAAAACTTCGCACGCTCGCTACGGGGGCATGACAGGATTGGCGGACATAAGAAAAGGCTGCGTACGCCGGTCGTTCCTTGGTAGATCAGGTAGACCGCCCGACCTAGCCGGGGTATGTGTTTAGGGTGCTATGAATTGTGGGTAGGGAGGCAGAAGCAGGTAAAGGCGGAGGATCGGTGAGGTCTTGCCCTCGTTGGTGGCAGGTCATGTCGGAGACGATCCAAGGCCATGGCCGACCGCAGCAGACCAATCAACTCGCGGAAGAAGGATCGTTGACCCTCGGGTTTCCGGTCGCGTGCTTGGGCGATGGCCTCGAGGTGATGCCCGTAACACTGTTGATGTTAGCTGCCGTTCGGCTATTTCGGGCTGCCGTTGAGTTCCGTATCGCTGTCATAGTAAGATGCCATGGAACGAACCACCCGTTGGTGTGGATCGCCAACGCGTCCGGGATTTCCGGGGGAGCACGCTGATTACTGCCGGAGGGACAACGAAAACAGACGCCGTATTCGGGATCCGGCTCACACCAGCGGGCCACCTGTCCTGGGACGGCTCTGGGGACCAGCCCGAGCCCGCGCCACTGACGGCGTTGCGGAAGGTTTTCTCTACTGACTGGCGGGATGGCCTCTTCACGCTGGCGGCCGAGAAGATTGGCACGGGCGATCCGGCAAGCTGGCCTCGCCAGTCGTTGACGCTGCGCTTTTGGCAGGGCGTGGCGGATCGCTATCTCACAGCGCTGTGTCACATTCCGAGCTCAGCGGAGACGATCGAGGTTGAGCCGCCAACGCCGGCTGAATGTGCAACACTTGTACTCACGGCCCCACCCATGCAGGGCGGGGAGTATCTGAACCCCCGGATACTGCTGGACATCTGGAGTGCGTTAGGCCAGTGGGTGACGGAGGCGATTCGCTCAGCGGGCGGGCTGGGAGCGTTCCTGCAGGCGCGAGCGCCGAAATGGCATCAGGTAGGTCGTGTCTGCTTTCATCTCGCCGAGAACAAGAACGATCAGGACCGTCCCTTTGCTTTCCTTGCCACATACGCCGCTGGTTTCGGCGCGGGCGGACGGCTCAAGCACGTGCCGCTGCGCAAGGCGTTGGAGCAATACGCCGGCGCGAAAAACCGATCCGCGCTCATCAAGCTACTTGAACCGGTCCAACAGGCCGCCGAGCGATGCGAATGGGTTATGAAGCTGGTGGATTCCGGTGAAGTGTATCAGCCGATGGCGTGGGCGGCTCAGCGCGCATACACGTTTCTGCGGACAGCGCCGGATCTGGAGGATTGCGGCCTGTTGGTCCGGCTGCCGGACTGGTGGAGGAAGCGTCCCCGGCCACAGGTATCGGTGACGATCGGCCAGAAAAAGCAATCTACGCTTGGTGCCAAGGCGCTGCTGGACTTTGACTTGAAGCTGGCACTGGGGGATGCGACCCTCTCGCCGGAGGAGTTGGCTGAGCTGTTGGCCGGAGAAGACGGGCTGGTACTGCTCAAGGGGCAGTGGGTCGAGGTGGATCGGGAGAAGCTGCGCGAGGCACTCGATCACTGGCAGGCCCTGAAGCGGCAGGCGGCCGACGGAGAGATTTCCTTTGTCGAGGGAATGCGTCTGTTGGCCGGCGCATCGGCCGACCTGAAGCAGGAAGAACGGTCCGACGCGGAGCGCCCATGGGTGCACGTCTCCGCCGGCGAAGGGATGCAGGAGATTCTCGCGGGTCTGCGTGAGCCGGGGCAACTTGAGGCGGTTGAGCTTTACGATGGGCTACATGGAACGCTTCGACCGTATCAACAAGTTGGCATAACGTGGCTACGGTTTCTGACAACGCTGGGATTGGGCGCCTGCCTGGCGGACGACATGGGGTTGGGCAAGACGATTCAAGTTTTGGCGCTCATGCTGTGCGACCGGAACGGGAAATCCACGAAGCACCGGAAGCCGTCGCTTCTGGTCGTGCCCGCCTCGCTTCTAAGCAACTGGCGCGCCGAAGCGAAGCGTTTCGCACCGTCGCTGAAACTCACGTTTCTGCATCCGGCGGAGACGGATCGTCAGACGATCGAGCGAATCGCCAAGTCGCCCCGTAAACACCTTTGTGAGACCGATCTGGCGATCACGACGTATTCCATGCTGACCCGCCAGGAATGGCTGACGGGATTGGATTGGCGGCTGGTGATTCTCGACGAAGCTCAGGCGATCAAGAACCCGTCGACGCGCCAGAGTAAGGCGGTGAAGAAGCTCTCCGCCCAAGCGCGGATTGTCCTGACCGGCACGCCGGTGGAAAACCGCCTCGGCGATCTGTGGTCGCTGTTCGACTTTCTGAACCCCGGTCTGCTTGGATCGGCTGGCGTGTTCAAGTCGTTCATCAAGAATCTGCAAACGAGGGAACAAGATCAATTCGCGCCGCTGCGACGGTTGGTTGGCCCCTACATCCTTCGTCGCCTGAAAACGGACCGGTCGATCATCGCCGACCTGCCGGAGAAAACCGAAACGACACGGTATTGCAGTCTGACGAAGAAGCAGATCGGTCTATACGAACAGATCGTACAGCAAATGCGGTCGGCCTTGGACAGTGCGGACGGTATGGCCCGGCGCGGGTTGGTGCTCCAGACGCTGATGCGATTGAAACAGGTCTGCAACCATCCGAGCCAACTTTCCGGCGACGGCGACTACAGTCCTTCCGACAGCGGCAAGTTCGTTCGTCTCGGAGAGATCTGTGAGGAACTGGCCCAACGACAGGAAAAGGTGTTGATCTTCACGCAGTTCCGCGAGATCATTGACTCGCTGGCGGATTACTTGGCTACTGTTTTCGGTCGTGTGGGATTGGTGTTGCACGGCGGAACGACTGTCAAGAAACGCAAGGGCGTGGTCGACCAGTTTCAGCGTGAGGACGGGCCGCCGTTTTTGATCCTGTCACTCAAGGCCGGCGGGACGGGTCTGAATCTGACCGCGGCGTCACACGTGATCCACTTCGACCGTTGGTGGAACCCCGCCGTGGAGAATCAGGCCACCGACCGCGCATTCCGCATCGGCCAGAAGCGAAACGTGCTGGTGCATAAGTTCGTTACCAACGGGACGGTTGAAGAACGGATCGACGAGATGATCGCGGAGA
>CAZWWW010000211.1:0-5863 GCA_964637715.1 uncultured Phycisphaeraceae bacterium
GGGATTTTTCCGTGTCGCGTGATATCGGTTCCCTTGTAGCCGGGGCGCTGTCCGTCCTGAAACCCGACGGGGTGATGATGGTCTCAACGAACCTGCGCAGGCTGTCCCTCGCCGGGCTGCGGCAGCGCGTCCGAAGCGCTGCGCAGGGTCGCGCTATTCGAGACATGAACACGGCACCGCTGCCACCCGATTTCGCGGTCGATCCGGATCACGCCAAGACGCTCTTCGTATCGTTCTCTTGACGAGACGTGGCGCGCACGGACGAGTTACAGCATTGTCTGTCATTGTGTATCGTCGTGTCGAGTTGAATGACCGGACGAAAGCGTGATTCGACCGCCACACAAGAAGAGAGCTCGCTTTAGAATCCGGTACACGCCGCCAACGCCGCAAAGCCCGCGCCGATGACATAGAAGGCCGGCGCAAGGAGATAGACCAGAACGCCCGTATAGATCAACCCCAAAAACAACCACAAGGCGTAGGGACGAATACGTTCATAGATCGGACCGAGTGTGCGCGGAAAGAGATGTTCGAGCACCCACGATCCATCCAGCGGGGGAAGGGGTATCAGGTTGAAAAAGGCCAGGAACACATTCACCAAAAAGCTCATCTGCAGCAGCGTGCAGAGCGGTCCGACCATCGGGGCGAGCGCAAAGCCGCTCGCCGACACCGTGGTTGAAAAGTTGATCTCCGTGAGATGCGAGATGTGCCCCTGCGGCGCGAGCAGGCGCACGCCGCATCCGATGGCGATCAGCAGCATCATCGACACGGCGGCAAGCAGGAGGTTCGAGCCCGGTCCGGCGATGGAAATGAGTATGTGCGCCCGGCGACGGCGGGTTACCCCTTCCAACTGAACCGGTACGGGTTTCGCCCAGCCGAACACGCCGACGCCGCTCAAAAAGAGAATCAGCGGAAGAATAACGGTGCCGAACGGATCGATGTGCGCGGCGGGATTCAGCGTCACCCGCCCCAGCCGTCGCGCCAGATCGTCACCCAGCCACCAGGCGGTGATGGCGTGCGCGCATTCATGCACGGTGAGCGAAAAAACCACGGCGAGCAGGCCCAAAACGATCAGCGGCCAGTTGTGTTCCTCGTCGAGAAAGCCCGCCCGCCGTACCGGGTGCCGGGCGTATTCCGCGATGATCGACGTTTCGTCAACGGTCACGCCCCGCTTGGTTCTTTGGTATTCAAACGGCACGGCTGTTTCACGATCACCGGGTGCCCGTTCGAACAACCAGGGCGTCGGATCGGTATCACCGTTCGTGTTTTGGAGCAACCCCCAGGTGCCAAGTGCTGACACCATTAATCCGGTAACCGTCAACGCGAACGCCGCGACGCACAGCGCGCGCGAATGACGATAGGCTGCGGCCCGTCGGACGCGCAGGCGATGCAGGATCAGCAGCACGACCGTAATCAAAGCGGGAACGACGCCCAGGACGGGAACGAACGCCATGGATGAGGTAATCAGTGCCCATACAGCCAAAGGGGATACGCGGGGCCACAATAGCGCGTCGCGAGGCGGTTCTGGAGACTCAGGATCCATCGTGGGTGTTGCCACGGCGTCCGCCACGACGCCCTGCACATGTTTCAGCAAGGGAGCCGCCTCGTGCGCCGAAAGAATAAACCCGATCGACCTGGCATCGGTCTCGAAACGCACGATGTAGCCGTCCCCGTGCGGCACGACGTAGACGTCGCGCGCCCAGACGTCCGACGGCAGCGTGTACGTTTCGCCGAGGCCTGTCATCTTGATGAGATGCGGTTCGAGGCTGACGCGCCAGGCCGTACCGTCTCCGGCGCTCCAGACCTGCTCATTCAGCGCGTTCGCGGACTGATTGTTTGGTTCGTTCACGGCCCAACGTCCCGTCGTGTGTGTTCCGTCGAGGAGTATGCTTCATGGGCGCGCGCGTTGTCGCGCGATCCGATCGCACGCAGCCGCCCCGTCGTGATCCGGTTCTATCGACTCGCCGACCCGGCGTCGAGGCCTATCGCGCCGTGACGAGGTCGAATTCGTCATCGCGAAAGCTGCTGCCAAGATAGGTCTTGCGCACGAGGGGGTCGCGTACCAGCTCGGCCGGTCTGCCCTCGGCCAACTTCTTGCCTTCATTGATGATGTAGCTGCGGTCGGTTACGCGCAGCGTCTCGCGTACGTTGTGGTCGGTCAGCAGCACGGCGATGCCCCGATCGCCCTTGAGGCGGAGGATCTCGCGCTGCAGGTCTTCGACGGCTTTGGGGTCAACCCCACTGAACGGTTCGTCCAGGAGAATGAGCTTGGGCTCGGTGACCAGCGCCCGGGCGATCTCGAGTTTTCGGCGCTCACCGCCCGATAGTGTGCGCGCCTGCTGATTACGTTGCCCCGACAGGCCGAACTGTTCGAGCAATTGGTCGGTCTTCTCGTTACGCTGCTTGCGCGACAAGTCGCGCATGGTTTCGAGAATCGCCCGGAGGTTGTCCGCAACCGACAGTCGTTGGAAGACGCTCGGTTCCTGCGAGAGATACCCCATGCCGAGCTGCGCCCGCTTGTACATGGGCAGGTGCGTGACGTCGCGCTCGTCGAACGTTACCGTGCCCTCGTCCGCGTCGATCATGCCCACGGTCATGCGAAAGGTCGTGGTCTTGCCGGCGCCGTTTCGACCCAGAAGCCCCACAATCTCGCCGGGCATGACGTGAAAGCTCAACCGATTCACCACCGCCCGACCCTTGTAACGCTTGACCAGCCGCTGTGCAGCCAAAAGCGCGCCCGCCGTCATCGCGTGCCCTTCGTTCGTAACCGGGTCCGACTCGGCAACCAGGTCCACGACACCCCCCTTGGCGGATAATCCACCCATGCTCAACGCTCTATCTCCAACAGGTCGTTACAGGCCGCACAGATGTTGAGAATAAACGTCCCGGGTCGTCTGCAACGAGGCTGAACGCGGCGGATCAACCCTGAAAACCAGCCTCAAAAAATACCAAGCTACACACTAACACGCTGCCAAACAAATAGTTACATGCCGCTTGAGGGAGCAAACGTAGCCTGTCGCGTGTTTCGTAATGCAACCTGACATACCCGAAAGTCACAAGGCGATCTATCCTCGCCGCTGGGGTCTGCGGTTGAAAACATGTGGAAAACCTCACGGCGACTCGGCTAGAGCAAGCTCTCTTTTTGTGTAGCGGTCGAATCACCGTTTCATCCGGAGAATCGACTCGATACGGCGATACACAATAACGGACTATGCTGTAGCAACCTCTGTACCTCCGCCCGTCAACGAATCCAGCGCATGCGCCCCACGTCGGGAATGATACCGAGATTCTTGATGACGGGCAGGGGTAGCCAGCCGAGGGCGTGTCCGGCGGGCCAGTAGACGAAAAAGGCCTTGCCGATGAGCTGGTCACGCGGGACGGTACCAAGCTGAAACGCCTCGCCGCGTTCAACCAAGTGAGGTCCCACCACGTCCCACAATCGCGAGTCTTTACTGGCTACGGTGTTGTCGCCGAGCATGAAAAACTCGTCGCTGCGCAGCATGATGGGGTAGTCCGCGCTGCCCCAACCCGAAGCCGGAGCCCACGGTGCCTGGTCCAACCCGCGCCTAAGGTCTTGATGGTAATAGTAGATGTCGCGATCGACCCGCAGGTGGGCGACGGTGAACGCGCCACCCGCCCCATAGATCCGCGGCGTGTCGACCGGGCGCATGCGCCTGCGACCGTGGGGCGACGCTTCCTTCAACATCATAATGCGCAGCGCCCGTACGTTGGGACCATAATAGGCTGGCGAATCCGGATCGGACGAAGAGGCCAGCACCTCCTGATCCCCCACCCGTATGGCCAAACGGTAGTCCAGATTCTCGAACGCGAGTTTCACCGGTACGCCGGACGGAAACGGAGGAAGCTGCGTGGAGGCGATCGGCGCACGGGGGAGGTCGGGTTCGGCGCCGCCGCTGGACAGTTCAACCTCACCGCCGGCGCTGATTGAGGCCCAAAAGAAACGCCCGAGCTTTTCAAGGCGAATACGTACGACGGCACCCTGGTCCTTGGGTGCCCATACGAATCGCACACGATCATCGCCGACGGGCGGCGGGTTCAATGGTTCGCGCACGTTGTAGGCGTTGGCGGCGTTGATCTCACGTCCGAGCAACCGAATGTGATCGTGGGGTTGTCCGCGGTCTTGAAAGGCGAGGGTGCGCTTACGCGTGTCCCATCCGGAGTCCGCCGCCAGGTGCGCTACCCACCTCGGTTGATCCCGCTCCCGCCTACGAGACGGACGATCGTTGTCGTAAACGGGAAACCAGAGAACCAACTGGGCTTCCGCCGTTTTTCGCACAACGCGCAGTTTCGTGTCGAGTTCATTCAAAGTCGCATTAGGGAGCGGCGGGAGGCTCGTATGCACATGACCGGCCTGGCGCTCATATTTTGCGTGGCGCTGCGTCTCGAGGCTCGCCAAGGCCTGTGGAGAGAGCGTTTCGAGGGGGGCCGTGTAGACGTCGCCATCGAGAATCGTCAGCACTTCGTTCGGTTTGCCCACGAGGCGCTTGATGAAATTGGTCACGCCGTCGGCGGGATCCTTGAAGACCACGACGTCCCACCGCTGCGGGCCCAGCGCCGCTATGCCCACGTCGAAAGGCCACTTGAGGACCAGAATGCGGTCGCCCTTTTCGGCGTTTCGTTTCTCATCGTTGATGGCGAGGTTAGAGTTGACGTGGTGGCAATTGGGACACACCACGCCGGCGCCGGCGGTGATGCGGCGTCCCATGCGGTGGTCATCCAAGTCGCGTAACCCATAAGCGAACTCCGTACCGCAATCTTCGCATACGATAGTGCCGTGGGCCCCGTACAGCGTCGGTGCCATGGATCCGGTTGGAATCACAAAGGCTTCGACCACAAAGGCGCGAAACACAAAGGCCAGAATAAGGGCGACAATGATCGACTCGATCGTGTCCTTAACGCCTTCGGGTTGCGGCGGGGGCGTACGCCGGGTGTCGGCTGTCGCGGTGGATGTTGAATCCCACTGTCTGTCGGTGGTGTGCGTAGTGTGCATGTCCTCGTTCATCGGTGTAACCGGCTGACCTGAGCAAGTTCTATCTCTTGCGTGGCGGTCGCCGTGTTGTTTTTCCGGTAAAAAGCCTCACGACGCCCAAGCAGACGAGTGAGCATGCCGGGGCATTCGTAGCGCCGAATCGGTGCGACGATGGGCCTGCGCTCGGCATTAGAGCCCATAACGGGAAACAGGGTATAGTACGCCGAGTCCGCGAACTGGCAACCTGATGATCGGACCGAGACGAATCGCGACGCCCCGGTGTTGATTGTCAGAGAATGTACAAAGCCCGATCCGCCCGGACGTCGCGCTTGGACGAGCCTACTACGCCTCGTTCCGGTATCATCTTTCCAGCGGAGTTTCTTGAATAGGCCGGATTACGCAAGAGAAAGGGAGTCAAAGCCGATGTCGATGTCGATCTCCAATCGCCTGGCGTTCTTAGTCTCGAAAAAAGTAGTGGCGGTCGCTCTTGTCGCCGGGTTCACCTGCGCCGCGCGCGCCGCCGATTGGCCTCAATGGGGCGGTCCAAATCGGGATTTCACCACCACCTCCGGCAAGCTTGCCGAATCCTGGCCTAAAGACGGTCCGAAACGTTTGTGGGAACGCGCGCTCGGTCCGGGCTATTCTTCCATCGTCGCGGTGGGATCCAGGTTGTACACCATGTATCGAGACGGTGACGCCGAGGTGGCTATCGCACTCGACGCCCGCACCGGTAAGACGCTCTGGACGCACAAAGACGTTGCGCCGCCCCTCGACGGTCAGATTCTCGACTTCGGCAAGGGGCCTAACTCAACGCCGCTCGTTGTGGGCGATCGCCTCATCACGATCGGATTCACGGGCCGGATGAATTGCCTGTCG
>CAZWWW010000212.1:0-5859 GCA_964637715.1 uncultured Phycisphaeraceae bacterium
CAACATTCGCGGTCATACCCGGCTTGATGCGCTCGTCATCGGAAAGCACGTCGAGCAGGGTTTCGAACGTAACCACGTCGCGCCCGAGCGATTTAATCCCCTTCGAGGCGACGCGCGCGACCCGTGCGGGGATGGGTCGGTCGGGCTCGGCCTGAAGAAAGATGCGCGCGGTCTGTTCAGCGCGAACCAGCGGCACATCAATCTCGTCGATGCGCGCGCGCACCTGCATGCGTGACAGATCGCTGATCGACATGATGACCGTACCCGGATTGTTCATCGTTCCGGTCACCACCACCTCACCCTGTTTGGCGTTCAACCGGGAGATCACCCCGGCGATGGGGGAGCGGATCACCGTCTTTTCGAGGTCCTCGTAGATACGCTTGAGCGCCGCTTTGGCCTGATCGAGCTCAAACCCGCGCTGGTCGTATATGGCACGAAACTTGTCGCGCGCCGTTTTGTAATTGCGCAGCTCGATGTCGGACGTGGCCTCGTGCTCCGAGAGACTCACCTGGCGCGCGAGATCGCGCTCGGCCTTTTCGACGTCGGCCTGAGCCTGCACGATCGCCGCCTTGATTTGGGAAATGCGCGCCTGACCCGATTCGACCTCGGCGCGAAGGAACCGGTCGTCAAGGCGACACAGAAGGTCGCCGGCTTTGACGGTATCGCCTTCCTCGATGGGCATTTCCTCAATACGAGACACAATCTCGGAGCTGATTTCGACTTCGAGCACCGCTTCGACGTCACCGGGTGCCTGCACGATTCGGACGATGGGCTCCCGCTTAGGCGTGGCCAGTTTTACCGTGAGGGGGACGTCATCAGCGACATGAAGCAGCGACTTGTTGCTACCGTTCTTTTTCAGGTTTCCGAGCGCGAATACACCCACGCTGATCGCCACGAGCAACAGCAACGTCAGAAATCCCTTCATAGACCAAACCTCAAAAGTCGTGTCTTGCCAAACCGACGCACCGTCCACTACTCAGGATCGTCGATACCATCGGCTACGGTCGGCCTCCGACGTATACCAGCACGACGCGCGCGCCGATGGAGCCCAGCGCGAACACGCAACACGATGCGATGGCCATTCTCCGGCTCAACTGGTGCGTGACTATCAATCCAAACGATACCAACACCCAAAACCAGAGGTGAAAGGGGTCGATCGCGGCCAGAAACTTCGGTCCCCCGGCACGGGTGAGCGCCGCCAGAGAGGTGTCCACCGACGTCGTTCGATAGTAGAGCATCATACCCAGACGGAGTGCGACCCCCACCAACTCAACAAACCCGGCAAACACACAGATCGACATGATCGTATGGTATTCCGGTTTCCGCCCGGTTAACGCCACCACGGCATACAACCCCGATGCGATCAACAAAAACGAGGCCAGGAAATAAACCGGCGTGGCGATCAACACGCCGAGACGCGTCATGGTCTTCAGGAAGGTGCCTTTCTGTTGGATCGTTTCCATGCGATTCCGAAACTCGATACGGTCGATCAATTGCCCCTGCGTGTCTTCAAGTTCCTTCAGCTCTTGCTCCGTTTGCACGTCGATGTCACGATCGATGAGCCCGGTCTGGATCTGGGCGTACCCGATCAAGACGATCAGCAGGAGCAGGGTCGCCAGCGCGGACCCGTACGCGCCGTTATCCGCGATGCGCGCGAACAGCCGTCGCGGCGCGGTGACAACGAGCAGGGCGTGACGCACGCCGAGCGATGCCGGATTCGTATTTGTTGCCGTGGCTGCCATGACGCTTGATCCACGCGTAACGCAGGCTTGCGTAGCCATTGCTAGTGCTTTGTCACAGCTTGTTTTTGGGGTGGCACGGGCGAGCAGCGGCGTGCCCGTGTTGTTCCGAGGGCAGTCACGGGCAAACAAGTTTGCCCATGCCACCCACAACGAACCCTAAGAATAAGCTGTGACGTTGCACTGGACTAGGGCATTGCCTGACATTGTGTATCGCCGAATCGAGTCGCTCCAGCGGGTGAAACAGTGATTCAACCGCTACGCAAAAACAGCGCTTGCTCTAACGAGACGGCGAACGCACAAACGCACTATAACTATCGTTCGGTAACTATGACGGTATATTCATGTCAGCGTGAATACTTTGTACGCCCCGCTACAAGATCGGACAATCCCGGCGAGGTTTGCCAACCAGTGCGTCACGCGTAATCCGAAACCCGGTCGTTTCACGCCGGCGTTTCGATCAGGGCGATCCTTAGCTCACGAAACCGGTGCACCCGCGCGAACGCGTTCTATGGGGTTCGACGATTGACAGGCGCTCGACCGCCGTCGTACAATCGCCGTCTTGGTGCGGTTGAATGCAGTGCCTTGGCCGATGAGGACGCGAGTGACCGGCATACGCCTAAGTGAGCTCTGTCAGGTTTTGCAATCCAAGGGATTCAGTGCCCGTCTTGACGGTGAGGATCGCCCGATCCGCGCCTGCAACACCCTGGACGACGCCCGGTCCGGCGAGTTAAGCTTCCTCTCGAATCCGAAGTATCAATCTGCGCTTGAGCATACGCAGGCGTCCGCCGTTGTCGTGCGCGAAGACGCGCCGGTGCCGGAGGGGCTTGCCGCCATTCGTTGCGACGATCCCTACACGTGCATCACCGTAGCCATTATCGTCATCCACGGTCACCGCAAACATCCGCGGTGGGGAACGCACGAGCACGCGCAGATCGACCCGTCAGCGCGAATTGGAAAGAACCCCAACATCGCCGGTGGTGTGACGATTGCCGCGGACGTCGTGGTCGGTGACAACTGCGTTCTCTATCCCGGTTGCTTTCTGGCCAATGGCGTGCGTATCGGACACGATTGCACGCTGTATCCCAACGTCGTCATATACGACCACGGCGTGCTGGGCGACCGCGTGACCGTTCATGCCGGTTCGGTGATCGGGCAGGACGGTCTCGGCTACGCGCCGTACAAAAACAAATGGGTGAAGATTCCGCAGATCGGCCGTACCATCATCGGTGACGATGTTGAGATCGGTGCGAACTGTGCGATAGACCGGGCGACACTGGGTACCACGGAGGTCGGCGCCGGCACGAAGTTCGGCAACTGCATCGTGATCGGCCACGGTACCAAAATCGGACCGGATTGTCTGTTTGTGGGGCAGGTGGGCGTAGCCGGTTCCGTAAACGTAGGGCAGCAC
Organism: uncultured Phycisphaeraceae bacterium; assembly: GCA_964637715.1. Taxonomy (GTDB): domain Bacteria; phylum Planctomycetota; class Phycisphaerae; order UBA1845; family UBA1845; genus CAZWWW01. Next base: position 3,151 of record CAZWWW010000212.1, read on the forward strand.
GTTACGCTGGCGGGTCAGGTCGGCGTCGCCGGGCACCTGACCATAGGCGACCACGCGCGCATCGGCGGACAGGCGGGTATTTCCGGCGACGTTCCTTCCGGTGAAGAAATGCTCGGTTCGCCGGCGATACCGATCGAAAACGCCCGGCGATCGATGTACGCGGTTCAAAAACTGCCTGATTGGATCAAGCGAGTCAAAGCCCTCGAACGCGAAGTAAAAGCCCTGCGCGAGCAGCGAAACGGTGACACCTGATCGGGCGATCTGTTGACGCAGCCGCTGCGAAATGCAAGCATGGTCGCCCACGCGGCGGGACTAACCGTCGAACCGATTCCTTCACGGATGGAGGCCTTCCGATGAACACACGCCTGAATGAAAAGCCGTTCATGCAAGGGGCCATGACGGCCCTGGTTACGCCGTTTCGCGACGGCGCAATCGACTGGTCGACCATCGACGAGCTTGTTGACCATCAAATCGAATCCGGTATTCGATGGATCGTCGTCTGCGGAACAACCGGCGAATCACCGACGCTTTCCTCCGAGGAAAAAAGGAAGCTGCTCGAACACATCCTGGCGCGCGTATCAAATCAAACGCACCTCGCGGCGGGCGAGGCGGGGGGTGCCGTCACGCGTTGTCGTATCATGGCCGGCACCGGATCAAACAGCACAGCCGAGACTGTTCGAAAAACCAGAGAAGCCCGCGACCTCGGTGCCGACGCCGCCATGTTGGTTGCCCCCTACTACAATCGCCCGCCGCAGGAGGGTCTGTTTCGCCACTACGCTGCGGTCGCCGAGGCCGTGGAGCTGCCCCTCGTGCTCTACAATGTGCCGGGTCGGACCGGCGTGCATGTGACCAACGACGTCGTCGTGCGTCTCAAGCAGCGCTACCCGCACATCGTGGCGATCAAGGACGCGACCGGTACTGTTGAAAACGCCGCGGCACTTAAAGCCCGGTGTTCCATTTCGGTTCTCTGCGGAGACGACGTCCTCGCGTGGCCCATGATGGCGGCGGGTGCGTCGGGCGTGATCAGCGTGGTTAGCAACCTCGTGCCTCATCTGGTATCGTCTCTGGTCAGGTCGGCGTTGGCGGGTGACACGTACGCAGCGCGGGCTGATTATAGCCGGGTCTACGATCTGGCATCGGGATTAGCGGCGTTCGGTCCCAACCCGATACCGATCAAAACGGCGATGGCGATCCACGGTTGGATCGAAGAGGAGTTGCGTTTGCCGCTGTGTCCGGTATCCACCGACGCGCGTGCGGCGATCGCCCGGCTGCTTCAGCAACACGAAATACCGCAACCGGTTCACGCATGAACACCGTATCAGGAATGATTATGATCGACGAGCCTCTACTGGGGTTCTGGGACAAGCTCGCCTCGTACGTCGCGTGGGTGTTGGCGGGGGCTTTGTTTTGTACGGTCGGCTGGATCGCGCTCGAGCCGATTGATCCCCTGGGACCGATCAGCCTTTTGGCCGGTCGCGGCGTCGTGCGTATGTTGGTTCAGGCGTCGTTGCTCGCCATGGTGGCCGCCTTCATCGGAACCGTAATCATCGGGCGCAAGCTGCCGGACGCGGGTACGTTCGCAGCGGCGATCGGATTGGGCGTCGTATCGGTCCGCGGCGGAACGATGGAGTTGCTGTTGCTCAAAGCCGCAGACGCCGGCACATCCGACGGCGCGCTCGCCGCGCGCCTCGCCGTCGAAACCATTGGCTGGAGTGTGGTTATCGTCGTCGCGTTCGCCACGTCAGCGCTCGTTTCGCGCTGGTTGTATCGATTCAACCCGGACTTGTCCGTAGGGCACCAGGATGCGCCCTACGGAACCCCCGCGGGTTGGGACATTCCCTTGTTCGGCGCGCTACTCGGCAGACCGCCGAACGGCGGGGGAACCAGCCCGGCGACGGGTGCCCGTCATGTCCTTATTTCGACCGGCATGATGCTGGTGGCCTACCGGGTATTCGGTGCGGGGTTGGACGACCGGGTGATTACCCATGGTCAGGCTTGCTTTGTCATAGCCGCTTCGGTGTGTGTGGGCGGTTATGTGGCGTATCGGTTTGCGCCCGTGCAGTCCGCGCTGTGGCCCGTGCTGGCCGTATTTGTTTTCGCGGTGCTTTCGTACGCGATAGCCTCCTTCACGTCCGTTTCGCCCGAGGCGGGTTCCGCGTTGCCGGCCAACATTCCAACCAGCCGATTTCTGCGCGCCTTGCCCGTTCAGGTGGTGGCTGTAGGAACCGCAGCCGCCATAGCCACATTCTGGTGGCGACGGGCGGTGGGGTATGTGTTGGCCCTGATGACGGCCTTTTAGTGCTTTGTGACACCTTGCTTGTTGGGTGGCCTGGGCAAACTTGTTTGCCCGTGACTGCCCCCCCAGCAACACAAGCAAGCTGCTGCATGCCCATGCCACCCGCAACGAACTTTGAGAATAGGCTGTGAGGCTGCCCTAGAGCATTTATCGTTTTCATGTGCCGGTTCTGGAATACCCAAACCGGCATCGAGACCGGGAAGATCGCGCGGGCTTAAAGCCCGCGGCTCGGAGCACAAAAACGGGAAATGCTATAGAAAGATTTTGCTCCAGCCCGTCATGATGGAAACGGTTGAGTCGAACAGCCCGCCTTTGCTGCGTGTGTCGCATCTATGCACTGATTTTACCGTGCGTAGCGCCGATGCGGTTGGCGTTGCCGAAGGTGACCAAAAGGTTTCCCCCTTCGGTAAGCC
>CAZWWW010000213.1:0-5847 GCA_964637715.1 uncultured Phycisphaeraceae bacterium
AACAATAAACATACAAAGACGATCAGCGCGCCCAACGTCCACTGTGGCCAACTCATCTGCGCCAGCATTGTTTCCATCCTGTGTACCTTCGCTCCTGCTGTGAAATAGGCAAAACGCACAAGTCCTGCGTGCGATCGTCTCGACGCCACGTGCCGCGGCGTCCCCGCGGTGCGCCTGGCGTCCTCCCCGGCGATCCGTCCGCCCGGACACACCGCAACCACCGGACCCGCCGGGAATCATATCACACCGCGCGTGCGGCGGCTATGATAGCGACAAAGTCGTCCGCCACCAAGCAGGCGCCCCCGACCAGCGCCCCGTCAATGTCCGGCTGACTGAGTAAGCCCGCTGCGTTGCCCGGTTTCACGCTTCCCCCGTAGAGAGTACGGACCTTTTCAGCCGTAGAGGCGTCGTAGATCGAACCAATCCGCCCGCGAATGAAACGGTGAACCTCCTGCGCCTGCTCGGGTGTGGCTGTCTGACCGGTCCCGATCGCCCAGACGGGCTCATAGGCGACCACCAGCCGATCCGCGGGCACATCCGTCGCGATCGCCTCATCAAGCTGACCGCCCACGACGCTTTCCGTCCGACCCGACTGCCGCTCCTCCAACGTCTCACCCACGCAGTAAACACCCGTCAATCCAGCCGCTGTGACCGCCCGGACCTTTTTCGCCAGACGCGCTCCGGTCTCACCGAATATATGCCGCCGCTCACTGTGGCCTATGATAATGTGGGTGCAACCCGTCTCCGCGAGCATGGGAACCGACACCTCCCCGGTAAACGCACCGGATACCTCCTCGTGCGCGTTCTGCGCGCCCATCATAATCGGCGTACCGGCGACCGCCTTGGCCATGGGAAACAGGAGTTGACAGGGCGGGCAGATAAGCACCTCGACCCCGCCGCTGGTTCTACACTGACAGGTCTGATCGTCGACCCGATCATTCGGCGCGGCGGACGATTCCGGCGCGTTCACGCAGGAGGAAGCCTGCGGATCGGGCAGTTGCTGTAGGCCCGAAACAATCCCCGATACCAACGCCCGCGCCTCGACGAGCGTGTTGTGCATTTTCCAGTTGCCCGCGATCAGTGTTTGTCGCACAGAATCTCCTTGTGTTCGGCCATCGACTGCCGGACTCGCAGTTACGTTGCGGTTCAACCGTAGTTTAGCGATATTGGCATAAGCATTTACGCAATTCGAATCAAGGACTCTCGAACAGATAGATGCGCGATTCGGCACCATCCTCCGCTTCGTGAAACAGCCAATGCTTATCGTTCGAATCCAGGCCTCCAGCGAAATCAGGACGGTCTGAAGGATCCCGCGGCTGCTGACTGACAAGCGTCCCACTTGATTTGTCAACGAAAGCCACGAAAAGCTGAGTCACACTTGGTGTATCCGGTTTGCGCTGAAAAGCGACCGCGTAGTCACCGCGGCCAGGGCTATAAGACAACAACAGGCGGCTCGGGCCGTCGACAGCCGTAAGTATATCGTGCGGATCTCTAGGCTCCAAGACGCCAGACTCTGCAATAGTTACAAAAGAGCCCTTGAGCGTAGTGTCGCTGCGCCCGTCGGTAAACACGACAAAGAGCCTGGTTCCGTCAAACGCAACCGCTGATTGGCCGAATCCGTCAGCTACTTTGTGGGCCGAGTTCAGCAGGCCATCCGCACTCAGCAAGCCTACATGAATACCCGTCGGCCGCGGATCAAGAACACTCCATGACATCGCGTACGGATAGTCAGTAGCACCGGTGGACACAATGGATGGGGCGTAGTTGTCGTCTGATTCTGTGAGTTCGCGCGGCGAGCCGTCTATGGCGCTGTGACTGGAACAATCCATAAGACGCCCCATCACACTAAAGTTGCCGCCCGACCGCTCGTCCCAGACCACCATAATCCGATTGGTCTCTTTATCAAGAGCGGCGTCATAGCGCCAGGCAAGACTAATCGAATCCGACACCGTAAGGTTTGACCGACCGATCACGTCGAACTTGTCATCAAGAAATCGCCCTTTCAGTTTTCCGTCGCGAACCCATAACAAGAGGTAATCATCACCGCACGACACAAGGGTCGGGCGGTGGTACCGCATAGACGCAAAGAGGTAGGTACCGGAGCCGATTGAAGGCCTCTTGTTTAGCTCCGAAATCTCGTAGGGTGGAAGCAGGTTTAGTACGTTGATTTTTTGCGTCAACATTCCGTCGGGCTTCGTCGAAACGTAAACACCCACGACACCACGATCCATCGCCAGAATCGACGGCTCGTGAAAACCGCCCTTGCAACCTGCAATCCCAATTGTCGCCGACAAGAGAAATATGCCAATTCTTTCGTTTCTCTGCATTGTACATTCCCTAAATTAGAATAGATTATCCCTGCACAGAATCCGTGTATATATAACCCATACTGCAAGAGCCGGCAACCTCCGTCATGTACCGGCGAGCGGCTGGCCGAGGATATCGCCGCCGATCAAAATGCGTTCTGAGAAGAGCGCCGAGCGGGCAAGGGAGTTGATAGCCAGGCGTCATAGGGCATTCGAATCGTTCGCCCACCGGCCAGGTGCGTCAAGTGCAGCAAACCACAACACGCTGTCATCGAAATCTCGGGCGAGACGAATACACGGGAAGGACGATGCTCAAAAGGCGCGTCCGCACTTGGATCTGAAACAGCGAGCGACGGTCCGCCCGTGGCAGCCGAACACCCTGATCAGTCGCGTGCCGATCAATCACCGTCGGGCTCGCACGCGAAGGCCTCGTCGAAGCGATAGACGTCTTCGAAGTCTTCGAGGCTGTCCCCTTCTTGTTTGCGCATCAAGTCAAAGTCTATGAAACCGAAGACGATGGCCCCAAAGTCACTTGTAGTGCGGATATTCCAGGAGTCCAGCACGATAGGGGCCAACATGCCCCAGCGCTCAAGGGCGAAATCGCGCAACGCCCAACAGAGATCGCGCCCGCTGATGTGGCGGTTCAACTGGTCGACGCCGCCGGCGTGCTCAATGGCTTCGAGGATCGGCGGCGGAAGCTCCTGCGTGTGATACATGGCCACAAGGTCTGACCAGTCCAGCTCCTTTTCGAGCAACAGGCGCTGCAGGCTGCGGTGCGCATCGTTTTCGGGTCCGTGCAGGCGCTCCGACGCGAAGCTGAGCCCCTCTCGTACAAACAGGAACGCATCCTCGGGGTAGCGCCCGACATGTTTGACGAGATCGTGCAGTGTTTTGATCGGTTGATCGACCATGAGAAGACCTGTGCCCGTGGGCATGGGGCGCGCACCGTATTCATTATCCAGAGGCAGGACCGGACGGGGGTCCGCTGCCGGTGCCACCGCGCCCGCGACGCCGCCCACGGCGTCGCCGACTACGCGACGAGCGCAATCCGCCCCCCTTCTTCCCCGCGTCTTTGTCGCCGGATGACTTTCCCGTCGGTGCCCCCGCATCGCTGACAGGTTGTTGCTTGGCGGGCGCCACCTTCGGTGAATCGGGCTTGCGTGCATCGCGCGCCGGTGCATCCGACGTGTCGCCTCCGCGCCCCGGGCGACCGGACGCCGAACGACCACGTTCGCGCGATCGCCGTCGGTCAGGCGGGTTGCCTTTTTGCGCACTTTTCCGCTCGTTAGCGGCGGCGGCCACCTCAGCCGGATCAGGTGCGGGAACGTCAACGTCCGTGATATCCTCAGCCACCACGGTAACGAGTGTACCATCGTCCTTGCGCATCTGAACGAGCTGCGTCAGAATCTGCCGGTTGACGATAACCCCTTCGCCATGCTCGGTACGGATGCGAACACCGGTGCGCGGCAGTTGCTTGTTGAGTTCCTCGTACGCGACGTGCTCGTACCGCAGGCAGCACTTCAACCGCCCGCATCGTCCGGAAACCTGGGACGGATCGAGGGTCGCCTTTTGAACCTTGGCCATACGCATGCTGATCGGGCGAAGCGTCTTGAGAAACACCTTGCAACACACTTCGCGCCCGCACGTTTCGAAGTCGGCGAGCAGCCTGGCTTCGTCGCGTGCACCGACTTGGCGCATCTCGATGCGCGTACTGTATTCGTGGGCCAGATCCTTCACGAGCGAACGGAAATCCACACGCTCCTCGGACATGAAAAAGAAGATGATCCGCTCCCCGCCGAACAGTGATTCACAATCAACGACGCGGAGGGGCAGGTTGTGCTGGCGCGCCATATTCTGGCAAAAAAGGCGGCGGCGTTTGTTGTCCGCCTGAATATGCGCATACTCAGCCAAGTCCGTCGCCGTCGCTTCACGGAGAATGCGCCCGGCCTCGAAGATAAACGAATCTTCGCCGCAGGTATCGACCCACGCCCGCATTTGATCACGCGTAACGGACTTGTCGCATCCGTGACACGTCTGGGATACTTGCTCGCCGATCTCGATGCCGCGTTTGGTCTGGATTACGACGGACGCGCCGCAGGCGAACTTCATCTCGGGCGGGTGGCTGAACTCACCGATGTAGCGCAGGAATCCGAACCGCACCGCCGTCGTCGGGTAGATCTTTTCCAATCCGTTACCGCACCGGGCGAGCCCCTCGACGGCTGATCCCGAACCGCAACTGCCACACCCACCGCGCGACGCCCCCGGATTGTCCAACAACTGATCGAGCGAGATGGAGGGTTCAACCATGTGTCACGATTCCCGAGACGAGAAAGCTCATTTGCGGCGCGCGAAACGAGCCGCGTGTCAGGCTCCTTCGCGTTCCTCGGGCACCAACCGCGCTCGTGCTTTCCGCACCTTGTTTTTGGGGTGGTATGGGCAAGCAGCAGCTTGTCCGTGTTGTTCCGAGGGCAGTCACGGGCAAACAAGTTTGCCCATGCCACCCACAACGAACCCTAAGAATAAGCTGTGACGCTGCACTAGGCTTCAGCCCCCGCAAACTTGTTAAGCATGGTCTGGAAATCCTTCTTGGAACGAAGCCCGACCACCTTTTCTACGACCTCCCCCTTGTTGAAAAAAATTACGGTGGGAATCGCACTAATCGAAAAGCGTACGGATACGTCCCGGTTGGCGTCGGTGTCCATCTTGCCGACCTTGATGCGCCCCTTGTATTCCGTCGCGAGATCATCGATCACCGGCGCGAGCGCTTTGCACGGACCGCACCATTCAGCCCAAAAATCAACCAGCACCGGCTTGTCCGATTGAATGACCTCAGCGTCAAAATTGTCATCGGAAAACGTAAGCGTGTCAGCCCCTGCCATAGTATCTCCTTATCTTGTACCCCTTGTCCCAGCAATACCGGATTCTAAGCCGCCCCTCCGATCGGGTCAACAGAATCGAGCTGCCACCACAGGACCGCGCCACCGCATTGCGCCGCGCGCACCGGTTCCTACCCAACGTGAGACGGAGACCCCGGTACAACGCAAATGAGTCGTTGACAACCATCGATACCACCCGCCTGCCTCACACCCTCGGCACGCCTGCGTGACGCCCGCGGCGTGCTCGCAACGACCTCAGGTCCGTCAAACGCGGCACACGGTCCACGCCCGTTGTCTGTCGGATCACGAACGGCTGCTGCAAACGTCGTGCCGTTCGAATCCCCCATTTGAAACAGGGCGTCGAGTCCTTTGTCCTATGCCGCCAACGCCGATTCGCTCCAGCGTGACCGAGCACCCTGACGATACCATCCATGGCGGGGTCCTGCTTGAGGTGTGCGCCGCGATCAAGGCGTGCCCTCCGGTTGGATCATCCGGGCCGCACCGTGGCCTCGTAGGAGCTGGCTCTATTCTTATAGGTAGCGGCGATCACGGATTTATCCGGTGAATCGACTCGATGCGGCAAGAGAGAACATCAAAGATGGCGGTAAGCGATTAGAGCATTTATCGTTTTCATGTGCCGGTTCTGGAATACCCGAACCGGCATC
>CAZWWW010000214.1:0-5792 GCA_964637715.1 uncultured Phycisphaeraceae bacterium
ACGGGGGATAACGTCGTAACAACCAACGTCGAGTTCTCCGCCAATCTGTATCCCTGGCAGGCGCTTCGGGCACGCGGCGTCGAGGTGCGCATGGTGTTTGAGGAGGACGGGCGTATTCCGCTCGAGCGCCTTATCGAATCGATCAACAACCGCACGCGCCTTGTAACGATATCGTCCGTCCAATACGCCAGCGGATTTCGAACCGACCTGGCCACCCTCGGCGAATACTGCCAGAGCAAGGGCGTGTTGTTGTGCGTGGACGCCATTCAATCACTTGGCGTGTTTCCGATCGATGTGCGGGCGATGAACATCGACTTTCTGGCAGCGGACGGTCACAAGTGGTTGTGCGCGCCGGAAGGAGCAGGCATTTTCTACGTGCGCGCCGAGCTTCAAGGGCACCTCCGCCCGACCTGTATCGGATGGGCGTCCATGAAGGATCCGTTCAACCTCGACCGCTACCAGTTCGAGTTTGCCGACTCCGCCAAACGCTACGACTCGGGCAGCTACAACCTTGCGGGCGTCTACGCGCTGGGGGGCGCGGTGGATCTCTTGAGCGAACTTGGTGTCGAAGCGATATCGAAGCGCTTGCTGGCACTCACCGACCGGCTCGTCGAGCGGCTGCGCGATAAGGGGTACCGGGTGGTAAGTTCCCGCGCCCCTGGCGAAGCTAGTGGTATCGTGGCGTTCCTGTCCGACCGGCATGACCCGAACAAGCTCCAGCGCCATCTTCAAAACGAGCACCGCATCGTGATCGCCGTGCGACGGGGCCGACTGCGGTCGAGCCCGCACGTCTACAACACGGAGCCGGAGATCGACCAGTTGGTCGACGCCCTACCCGCTCCTTGAGCGGCACACAGCCTCGCCCATAACCGTAAGCGCAAAGTCAAGGTGTTATGTAGCTACCAACGCCACTGAATCCCCCTTATCAAAAAGGGTTGCCCCGGACGAATCGCTACACGAAAACCGACTGCACGCTCGCCTCCACGCGGCGGCAGATCCCCAGCCCAGGGCGCGAGCCCTGGGGTGGGCGAATCAAGGGATAAGCAAGCGACCGGGTTCTGAAGATATTCGTTACATCGATCGAACAGGCAGCGACTATCGTAGCGGTAGATTCGGTTTCCTCCGAAAGATCTGGCTGAATGCGCGACACGCAGCCAATGGGAATGCGCTCGCCACGAAGTGGCGATAGATTTCCAGCCCAGGGCGCGAGCCCTGGGTCGGACGGAAGAGTAGGCAAGCAAGTCCCGAAGGGACGGCAGTCGCCGTAAAGAAAACACCTGCGCAGCAAACAGGCCGCCCGGTGTTTACCAGAGCGGCCCGTTCACTTTGATTCGCTTGCTTCAGAGGCCGTCCCAGTACCCCGACACAGCTCAATTGATGAGTATCGCGGGGTGGCATGGGCAAACCTGCAGCCCGTGACTGCCTCCGCAGCAACACGGGCAAGCTGCTGCTTGCCCGTGCCACCCATCAAATCAGGTGTGGCAGCGTACTAGCGCGCGTTCCGGGCGCCGCCCACGCCCACCTTGATCGAGGCATTCATCGGCGACACACGGATATAACCACCGTTCTCATTCAGCAGGAACGAATCCCCGTCCATACGGACTTTGATGAGGAATGTCCCGCTCGCATCGTTGGAGACGCGCAAATCAAACGAGCCGACATAACGCGGCGCCGTTGCATCGACGGTACCGCTCATCAGCGTGCCGCCGAAGCGTGCGTGCGTGTCGTCGACGGCGTTGATCGATTGCGCCGAACCGAACACGAAATCGCTGCGTGACTTGTCGATATGACCGGGCTCGAAGCTCAGCGTACCCGTTCGACCACCGACAACAGCCAGCCCAACCTGGAACGTACGCAGCACGGGGGTGCCCATCACGAACGCATCCACGGTGATAAGATCACCGGGTTTGGCATGGCTCTGCTGCGGCACCACGCGGATGATCGAACCATACGCGTTGCCGACGTTGAGCAGGCTCGACAGACGGGACAGCTCCCGGTCCGACAGTCCGGAGACGGAAACGTTGTCGCGCCCCACCTGACCGATCCGTGCCGTTGTGGTCACCTTCCCGTTGACCAGGACAGCCAGGCGATCACCCGCCGTACGGTCAATGCGCTGAGCCGCGTCGGGCGTGAGCGCGATGTTGAGATCGCCGCGAACCTCACCCGTCATGGCCGAAACAATTTCGTCGCTTGTGAATGTGACGCGCGGCGACACATAAACCGTCTCGCCGCTCTCGGTCGTCATTTTCTGGAACCCCGGTGTCGGCGTTGTCGCCGCGAGCCGAAACGCGACAGCCGAATCCTTTGCGACCGCTCGTCCTTCCGCGCGAACGAACGCCGCCGAGCTGATTCCGATCGCCAACACGCCCGCAGCAACCATCAGATTCTTACGCATAGCAGCACTCCAAAACTAAACTCTTGACCCTACCCCTAGCCGATCACCGTGCCCGAGCGCGGCAACATCAGCTCCTTCTAGTTGTACCGACAACTGCGTTTCAGGCTACGCCCCCGACGCCCCCCGCGTCAGTCCTTGCCGCCAGACCCAGCTCGGATGTCCCACGGCCTGTCCTGAACCACAACCTTGCCAGCCAACCTACAGTGTACGCAATCGCGACCGATAATGCAAGCCCGAAAGTTCAATTCCAACTGATTGTTTTCCTCACCACTGTGGCGCAATACTTTACCGCCGCTTACCGGAGCTGGAGACCCGTTCGTACCCCAGGCTCCCGGAACCACTCTTTTCGGTGTTGTCGGTTGCGGAGGAATAGATCCTCCCTACAGTGCCATACGGCGAAACTCGTTTAGTATCCGCCATTATTTCCGAATTCGGGTAGCGAAATCGGCGAGCGGTTCGATGTTCCGACGGTAACGCCGACTCTGGCTACCGGCTTGCGGCACTCAGGATGACATGGAAGAGTCGTCACCATCACAGCAGAACAAAGAACGCCGGACCTCATCGGCGACAAAACGCCACGGCACCGCGTCCCCACAGCGAGCGGAGCAGGCGATCTCGGTTCCGATACGGCGTACAGGCGGCGTCGGGCGCGACCGTTTCGGCTCAGCGACGAACAAGGCCCGGCAACACCCCGGTGCTTTCCGAAGAACGAGGCTCAGCGCAGCCTCGGTGATCACCGTAGCCACCGTGTTACTGGGTGTACCCCCCGGTTGCATGACCACGGGAAAGCTGCTTTACGTCATGGGGCTTGGTCACGGTCCCAAGGTGGAAGCGCAATTCCACCTCACGGATGAGCCGGTCATGATCTTCGTGGACGACATCCACGAGCGGGTGGATTGGCCTCCGGCGGAACGATATATCTTCGATGAGTTGTCGCAGGCGCTGCTCCGCCACAAAGCCGCGAAGAAGATCATTCCGCTCGAAACGATCGATCAACTGCGCCAGACGATGGATGACTTCAACAAACGCGGTTGCCGTGAAATCGGTGAGCGCGCGGGCGCAACCCAGGTGCTCTGGCTCGAAGTGCGCGACTTTCTCGCCGACGAACAGATTCTCGGTCCGAACAACGCGGCGTACATCACCGTGTCGGTGAAAGTGATCGATGTCACCCAACAGAAGTCGCGCAGCCGGGTGCGGTTGTGGCCCGTTAGTCCGGCGGGAAGCATCGTGAGCGTCAGCTTGAGCGGCGCGGAGGCGAGCGAAGCCAAGAGCAAAGACGGCATATCCAAGAGACTGGCCGCCAAGCTGGCCGAATCCGTCGCCCGGTTATTTTATGACCACCGCGGCGACGACTTCGAGCACGCAAGCCATTGATCTGATCGAACAGGCGGGACCTGCCTTGACCCGTATCTGCCACATTGTTGACGCGTCCGCAGGTTGGGAACAGCGCGTCGCCATAGAACAACTGCTCGATCGTTTACCGTGCGATACGTTTGAGCAATACGTCGTGGCCACCCATCCAAACGCGCGCGTCGCACTGGGTCCGATCGGGTCCGAGGCGGTGTTAATTCTAAGTCGTCTTGGTTTGACTGTGCTGGCGGCGCCGCGTCTGCGCGGGTTTTTGGCCCGGAGCGCCGTCGATGTGATTCACGCATGGGGGACGTCGGCGGCGCTGGCGGCGCTGGCGGCGTGCGACAAGCCCATCGTTGTGGAACTCTTCGATCCTGTGGCAGCCCGGAGGGACGTCAAACTCCTTCGAACGCTCGCTGAATCCGGGCACGTGACGGTGGCGACGGGCTGCGCGATTGTGCGACGGCGATTGATCGAAGGCGGGTTCGAAACGGATCGTACGGTTGTGATTCGTCCGGGCGTGGATTTTTCCAGGATCAACGCATACCGGCGCAGTACGCTGAGAGCCGACCTGGGCGTGCCCACGGCGGACACGCTCGTCTGTCTGGTCCCGCCGGTCACGCGCCGGGGCGGTCACTTCGAAGCGTGTTATGCCGTCAGTGTCATCAATCATGTAACCGGGAGGCATCACGTGATCGTTCCGGACCGATCGCGCGAGACGCGCCGTATCAAACGATTCCAGCGTGGGCTGCCCATGAGACATACGTTGGTTTTCGCGGGCGATCGAATCAGTGTGGAAGCCCTGATTGCGGTGTCTGATGTGCTTTTGATTACGGGGGGTGAGGATGTGCCCACTACGTCGATCGCCTGGGCGATGGCGTCGCGCACCGCTGTCGTCGCAGCGGCGAGTTATGCGGTAACCGAGATGGTAGTCCACAAAGTCAACGGCCTTTTGTTCAAGCAGACGCCCGGGCGATCGATGCTGCCCTCGATCGCCCGTTGCCTTGGCGACCGCGCGACGCTCGATCGGGTGCGCGAGGCTGCACACGGGCAGGCGTATGAAATCTTCGGGCTCCGGCGCTACGTCGAGGATCATGTCCGGTTATACGAGAATGTGCTGGATGACCGCGCCGCCGGTGCGGGTATTGTGGACTCGGCGCAGGTCTAATAGGAGCCTGTTGACCAAGCCCGAACCGGGCGTGTCGCGCGGTATCCCACCGACGGCCAGATCGTCCGTCCTCCAGGCGCTCACCCGAGTCTTACAGCATGGTCAGTTTTTGTGTATCGCCGCATCAAGCCGATTCACCCGCCGAAACGATGATTCGACCGCTACACAAAAAGAGAGCTTGCTCTAGTCCGAGACCCGCGCCCGCACATTCCTTACCGCGGCGCACTCGGGTTCCAAGTCCTCTGCATCAACGCGACGTCGATCAAATCGACCTGCAAGTCACCGTTGCCGTCCACGAAATCGCATACGGGATCGACTTCAAAGCCGGGACCAACGACACACTCCACGATCGATTCCAAATCGAATAGATCGGTCGTGTGATCTCTGTTGGCATCACCGAAATCGATAGGCATCGCGACACCTTGAACGCCGGTAAAGGAGAACAAGTACGGAATGTCACAACAAATAATAGGATAGGATGCACTGAAATCAAACCGAATGGACGTTTCGCTGAAACTGACCGCTACACTCAACACGCCCATCTTGGGAACAAAAGAACCATAGGGATGCGGTACCGACTGCGTGAATCTAATCCGATTCCCAACGATCTGCCGGTTTCGGAAAACCTCGTCCCCTATGGGATCAGAGAGGAACCCGCTAAGCGGTACGAGGTTGGCACCGTATCGTTGCAGCGTTCCTGTGTCGGAGTCTGTATCTATGGTCAAGCCCAGAAACGCGAATCCGTCATTAGGCAACTCGTAGCCCCACGAACCGACGAATCCACCTACTTCAACATACGCGCCGCCGACCACTTCATAGAGCAGTCGCACCTCCTCTCCAGTCGCGCCGCGCGGTGCGAATACAGCGACTGCGGCCATG
>CAZWWW010000215.1:0-5771 GCA_964637715.1 uncultured Phycisphaeraceae bacterium
CTGTCCGTCGCGCGCTAATGCGAGCCAGCAAGACAGTGACAGCGATGCGGTGGGCGATGCTTGTGACAACTGTCCCAACAACGCCAACGCGGACCAGGCGGACGGCGACGGTGACGGAGTAGGTGTTGTTTGCGATCAGTGCCCGGGCACGACGCCGGGCGTCGGCGTGGGCGTGAGTGGATGCCCGTCATGGTCGACGAGCGTTCCGATGGTCCCGGCGTTTGCGGTGGTTTCCGCGTTCCTCACGCCGGAGGTCTATGATTTCGATGGCGCGAACCAGTTGACCTCTGTTTCGCTCACGCCTGATGAGGTGGCCTTTCGGAATGCGGCGGGGGGTACCGATGTTCTTCTCTTGACGACGGAGGTGCCGTTGGATCCCAATAACGACACGGTGGTACTCAAGGTGACCGCCGGGTTCGTGCTGTTTACGGAAACGATGCGCATCGATGCCTTTAGCTTGACGATCGACGGTTCCAACAACGCCACCTGGGACTTTGACTTTACGGTTCTCGAAGATAGTTTTGGGTTTGTCGATGTGTACCGGTTCCAGGGCAGTCAGACGGGTGTCTTGAATGGCTCGACCATTACCTGGCAGGGTGTCAGCGGCACGGCCAAGCTCTGCAACGCCTGCGACGGATCGGACGACTTCATCGTACCTTTGTCGGACTCCAGCGCGGGCTGGACCCTGGGCACATGGACATCGGGCCCTTAGAGCGTTTTCTGATATTGTGTATCGCCGAATCGAGTTGTTTTGCCGGATGAAACAATGATTCGACCGCTACACAAATAAATAGGGAGCTTGCTCTAGACCCACGAACTCATGTTATTGGAGTGGTGCTGCCGGGTCCGCCCGGTCTGTGCCGAACGACGGGCAAGCACAGCCTGGCGGCGGATCGTGTGGGAAGACAATCGCAGTGTCAGGGGACGGTCGAGATTGTTTGGGTTCCCCCGGTATGACCCGTATCGCAGTACTGGCGAGCGGTAGCGATCCGTCGCATGGTGCGGAATAGTCAGACGTGGCGATGCAAACCAGGATTCTTTTCCTTTGCACCGGCAACTGCTGTCGCTCGCAGATGGCCGAAGCCATTCTCGCTCATCTTGGCGGCGATCGCTTCGGCGCGCGCAGCGCGGGTTCCGACCCGGCGGGATTCATTCATTCCCTGGCCATAGAGGCCTTGCATAGACTACGCATTCCGCTTCCCGAACACGCGTTCTCGAAAAGTTGGGATGAGTTTACCGACGACTCGTTCGACGCGGTAATCACCTTGTGCGATCAGGCCGCCGGCGAAGCGTGCCCCCTTCCACCCGAGCGCAGCGCCCGCGCCCATTGGTCCCTGCCCGATCCGGCGTTGATGGGTGGTCGGGAAGAGGACCGTATCGAGCTGGCGTATCGAGTCGCGGAACGATTGCAGGCCAAGATACGCGGGCTGATCGAGATCGATTGGTCGCAGCCGCGCCAAGAAATCGAGCAACGCCTCGCGTTCCTGGGAGAGATATGAGCGCTACCGAAGATTCTGTTTTTACATGGCATAGCGATTCTACCCTCCCCTTTACCGGGATCGGGTAGAAGGGGTCAACCGTTTCGCAATAACGACATTACATGCGCATGTCACTCGGGGCGATTGCAGGGTGGCAGGGGGGCGTCCTGTCCAGTCGCGTGCTTTGGGGGTTGAGTTCCGGTTCGTCATTTGATAGGGTGGGTCATACCGCGCCGATCGGGAGAACAAACCATGAGGCGATTATTATCCGCCACCTTCGGAGGCGCGTGGTTGGCGTTCGCATCCTTCGCGTTCGCGCAGCCTTTAGAGCTTGCATCGAAACTCGGGTCACAGCCAATAGAGTCAACCCCGGCAATCAACAAAGGCGTTCCGCCTCCGCCCGGCATGGGCGATGACGTGTGTTGGCCGGGGGTTGGTGATCCTGGAAACTCATGCACGACAGATGCTGATTGTTCCGTCGGACGTTGCGGAAACAAGAACGCTTACATTTCTTTCACACCGCCGGCTGGTGCCGACTTGGCGATTAAAATCACCATAGTGGCCATCCCGCAGTTCCCGGACCGAGCCGGCAACGTCTGGTGGGTGAAAGCGCCGCAGTCGATACCCGACTCGCCCGGTCCGCCCATCACGATCGCGGAGGTGGAGTGCACGACCACGCCGCATAAGCAGGACTGGGGTACGGTCGGGCTGCTTCATGTGTTTGGCGAGACCATCATACCCAGCGTAACCAGCTCTTTGGTCTCACTGTACGAGGTCCGTATGTGCACGGGCATCGGCGGGTCCTGCTCAGACCCACTGGCGATCTCTACGGCGAAACACGGCGACATCGTGGCACCCTTTGGCGGGGGAAGTCAGCCAAACCTCGGGGACATCAACGGTATTGTAAGAACGTTTGCGGAGTCGCTTGACGCACCGTCCGTCCCACGCGCCGACCTCGTAGGCACTAGTCAAGACGAAGCTCCCAACCAGTGCGCGAACTTTGTGGACATCTTAACCGGCGTAAGAGCGTTTCAGAACTATACCAGCATGCGTCCTGTGCCGAGAGCTTGTCCACCGTAGTTTGATCGAGGTATTGGCCTCAGACAATTGCCTGTTTGGTACGTTGAGGAGAAACGCAATTGATCGATCAACGTACGTGAGGGGTCCAGAAGAAACCCAGCGAAGGAGCACAAATCATGCGATCGATCGTAGATACTGTCGGATTTGTTTTGACTGTCCTTGCGCTTGATGTGCAGCTAGAGCAAGCTCTCTTTTTGTGTAGCGGTCGAATCACTGTTTCATCCGGTAAAACGACTCGATTCGGCGATACACAATATCAGAAAACGCTCTAGCCAGCGCGGTGCCGTGTCGGTTGCAGGCGGCCCGGTCGGCGTCAGTAAGAGAACCCGCTTTTTCTAATGTGTACGTAGGGCCTGGCGTCGTCCGTGGCGCTTGCGGCTTTGATCTCCGCCAGAAAGATATCGTGATCGCCCGCTGAGAAGCGATCGAGCACCTTGCAGCCCAGATGAGCGATGGCGATCTTGATCGCCGGGCCGAACTCCGTGTCGTTCACGTCGATGCCCCCAAACGCGTTTTCCTCCAGCGAAAAACCCTTACCGAACTGTTTGAACAGGGCGGTCGGGTCTTCGCCGATGAGGTTCAAAACGAACCGGCCTGACGCCTCTATAAGGGTTGTGATGGGTCGATCCGGTTTCATGCAGACGGTCAGCGCGGGCGGATCGAACGACGCCTGTTGCACCCACGACACGAGCATGCCGGTCGCACGGCCTGCGGATTGCGCGGTAAGAATGCTGCACCCGCTGGGGATACGACCCAATGCGGCTGCGATGTTGGTGCTGTCGCTGTTCACGGTTGGTTCCCTGATATAGTAGCGCCTTTTCTGATATTGTGTAGCGGCGAATCGAGTCGTTTTGCCGGACGAAACAGTGATTCGACCGCTACATAAAAAGAGCGCTTGCTCTGGATCCGCGCTGCGAGATCGAGTCAAGAAAAGGGCGATTCCGCCTCTTGTGCGTCTCGCGCTAACCTGCCTTTTTCCGATGGTACACATGGACCGGTTCTCGGCAACCTCGATGACCTTGCCGTGGCGTCGCGGCGTCGGTACGATCCTTGTCACGCGTGCCACCGAACCCGCGAGCGCAACCGGTACCGCGCGGTTCGTTTGGCTGCGTGACGCGCCGTGCGAATGAGTGTGTTGGAGAGAAAGCTAAAGGAAAAGAGCTTTGCGCGCGACCATTGAAACCCAGATCTCAGCGTTCCTGGCTAATCGAGCGGGTATCGTGGCGGACTTCTGCGCCGCGCTCACTGAGCGGGGCGTAAACATCCGCGCTATTTGCGTACTGGATTCGGTTGATATCGGAACGGTGCGTATGATCGTGGATGATGTGGAGAAAGCCAAGGCGGCGCTGGATGCGGCCGGGGCGGCGTACATTGAGGTTCCTGTGATCACCGTACCGATTCCCAATACGTCGGGGTCGTTCGCCCGGTTGGCGCGGTCGCTTGCGGTTCGCGGGATCAACATCGATTATTTCTATACGAGTGCGACACCGGACGCACAGCATGCGCTTGGTGTGCTGCGCGTTTCCGATACTGAAGGGGCGCTCGCTGTCGAGTTCGAAGACGCAGCGGTGCAGTAGCCTCGGTATCCTACTGCTTGATGGTCGCAACGCCTCGTCGATGCGCGTACCGGATAACACGACGATATTTTGTGAGGTATAGATGATGGTTGTCGGTGAGTTTACGCAGGAGACGGACCTTCTCATCATCGGCGGCGGACCGGGCGGGTATCATGCGGCGTTTCGCGCGGCGCAGCACGGGATTCAGACAACGATTGTCGAATCCATGCCGCAGCTTGGCGGTGTGTGTTTGCACCGCGGGTGCATTCCATCAAAGACCTATCTTTCACTTGCCGAGACGATTCACGCCGCGTTATGCGCGAGCGCGATGGGTGTTGCGTTCGCCAAACCGAAACTCGACGTGGACGCCATTCGGGGATGGAAAGAGCAGGTCGTGTCCAAGCTCGCCGGAGGACTCGACATGCTTGCCAAAAAGCACAAGGTCGAGCGCATCACCGGAACGGCGCGCTTCGAGGATACCAAGTATGTCGCGATAGCGGGCGGCGACGTACCGCGCGTTAAGTTCCGGCGTGCGATCATCGCCACAGGTTCACGCTCGGTCGAGCTTCGCGGTGTTCAGATCGACTCCCCGAACGTACTGACGTCGCGCACGTCGTTGGATATGAAGAGTCTTCCCAGGACCATGCTGGTGATCGGCGGCGGATACATCGGTCTCGAGCTTGGCCAGGTCTACGCGGGGCTTGGATCGAAAGTGACCGTCGTGGAAATGCTGCCGGATATTATGACCGGAGCGGATCGCGATCTGGTTCGACCTTTGAAAAAGCGCCTCCAGGACGACTTCGAGCAAATCTGCGTCGATACGAAAGTGACCGCTATGAAGGAGGTCAAGGGCGGGATCGAGGTGGCGTTCGAAGGTAAGAACGTACCGAAGGCGAAAAAGTTCGATAAGGTGCTGGTGTCGGTCGGGCGGCGACCCAATTCGTCGGAGCTGGATCTCGACAAGGTCGGCGTCGAGGTCGATCAGCGCGGGTTCATCAAAGTCGGCGACGGTTTCAAGACGACCGCCGATCGCATTTACGCCATCGGTGACGTAATCGGTAACCCCATGCTCGCCCACAAAGCGCTGCACGAGGGCACGGTGCTGGCGGATCAGCTCGCGGGTAAGGACGCCGTGTTCGATCCCCGCGCCATTCCCGCCGTGGTGTTCACCGATCCTGCGATGGCCTGGGCGGGGTTGACCGAAGCTGAAGCGAAGGAACAAGGTATCGATATTAAGATCGCCAAGCTGCCGTGGTCCGCCTCGGGTCGGGCGGTGGCGCTTGGTCGAACGGACGGTGTCACCAAACTGATCTTCGAGAAATCATCGAAACGCCTTATCGGAATCGGTTTAACCGGTCCGCACGTTGGCGAAATGATCTCCGAAGGCGTTCTCGCGCTCGAAATGGGCGCCGTCGCGTACGACCTGGCCACGATGATTCACCCGCACCCAACGCTTTCGGAAATGATCGGGGAATGTGCGGAGCAAATGGGTAACTAGAGCAAGCTCTCTTTTTGTGTAGCGGTCGAATCACCGTTTTATCCGGTCATTCGACCCGATACGGCGATACACAATAGCGGACAATGCTGTAGTGCTTTGTCACGCCTTGTTTTTGGGGTGGCATGGGCAAGCAGCAGCTTGCCCGTGTTGTTCCGGTGG
>CAZWWW010000216.1:0-5744 GCA_964637715.1 uncultured Phycisphaeraceae bacterium
AGGCTGACTGACCTTGGTGTCACCGATACGGTCAAAAACCGCGAACGTATCGTTGAGAATCTTTCCCAATAAGGTGCAAATGGCCTCCACCATCGCCAGATCCATCTTGAAGTCCTCAAGCAACAACCCCTTCCCGATCACCGTATCAAACAGCACGTTACTCAACGCGATGACCCCGAGCGTAATACAAACGTCATGCACCAGGCAAATGACCGCCGCCACACCGTATTCCTTGGTGCCGAACCGCAACCAGACATACGCCACGATGGCGATGAGCGCCAGGATCGCGGCGAAGATGGCCCGGTTCCGCGTTTGTCCGGCAATTTGCGGGGCAAACTGAATGACCTTGGACAGCGACTTTTCCGAACCCAGTGCCGCGCGCACCAGATCCAATTCCGTCGACGCGAACTGTTCGGCCCATTGGGTTTGACCCGCCTCGTCAAAGAGCATGGCGTTGTCCACGGCCACAATGGCAAACGCGCGGTAGCCCTTTTGACCGTCGGTCATTGTCTGAGCTGCGCCCATCGGGAAGACGGCGGTGTCTCGCGTTCTGAACTGCTCAAACTCCGACTGTAGACCGACCTCACGCAGCCGGCGCTCCACGTCCGCCGTGGTTACGGGGTCTTCCAGCGGATCCAGTTTGACGTGGATCGCCACGCCCCCTCGGTACGGACGAATGTCGAAGTTTTCGTTCCCACCGATGACGTCGGAGAGATAGCGGTCCGATTCTTCGACCACAAAGAACGGCTCGCGCGTCATTTCCTCGTCGCGCACCGCGGTGAACTCGATCGCTCGTTGGATGCTGAGCTTATCACCCAGCGCCGCAACCAACGCCGCCTGAACCATTGCGCGGTTCGTCTCTGTGGTGACCACCTCGAACGACAGACCCTTCTTTTCCGATGTGTCCAGTTCGGTGACACTTTGCACGCGCGCCCCGCGCAGCCGACTCGCCGCCTGGCGGGTTCGCTCCGCCGCCGCGGAGAGCGCCTCCTTCATCGACTCAAGAGACAACTGGTCCGGCTTGGCGTAGTAGGTAACCGTACGCCCCTCGGGAACCGCGCCGTTCCGTTCGATCCGATCCGCGACCGTTTCGAGCGTAAGCTTTTTGATTTGGTCGCCGGTCAGCTCCTCCGCTTCAACCTCGAATTGACCTGCGGTCTCACCTTGCACCACCGTAGCCTTGTCCAGATGGTCCGCGGATGCAAACAACCATTTCACTGCAGACGGACCACTTCCGTCGGTTGATGTGACAGCCGTCGCCATCTCATCATCCGTCATCTGAACGTCGGGCTTGAGATCGACCTGTACGCTGGTTCCTCCCAGAAACTCGATGTCAAACATGCGCTCGGGGTCCTCCTCCGCCATGACAAGAAACGAAGCGGCGCCAAATACGGAGAGCGCAAGCGACGCCGGCCAGAAAATGCGCCGAAGGCCCATCCAATCTATCGTCGGTTTGTGGAACAAACGCATGAAATGCAGATCGGAAAGCCACCCTTTGGCAATCAGGCTGTTGAAACACAAGCGGGTTACGAACAGCGCCGTAAACATACTCGTCACAATGCCGATGCCGAGCACGATGGCGAACCCTTTGATCTCCTCGCTACCCACGAATCCGAGAATGACACAAGTGATGAGCGTCGTGAGGTTGGCGTCAACAATGGTTGACAGCGCCTTGTCGTATCCGGCGTTCAGCGCTTTGCGGAACACGACGCCCCGGTCGCGCTCTTCACGCACGCGCTCGAAGATGAGCACGTTGGCATCCACCGCCATACCCACGGTGAGCACCAGCGCCGCCACGCCCGGTAGCGTGAACGTCGCCTGCATCAACGCCATGATCGCCAGAACGAACAACAGGTTGAGAAACAACGCGATGTTCGCCACGCCCCCGCCGACCACGCCATAGTAGACAAGCATGAACAGCACGACCATCAGACCGCCCCACATCGCCGCCCGAAGACCGCGCACTCGGTTTGACTCGCCCAGCGACGGACCGATCGTGACTTCGCTTAGCGGTGTCTCTTTCAACCGCGCTGGTAGCGAACCCGCTTCCAGCGTGCGCACCAGGTTCAGGGCACGTTCCGGCGTGAAACGACCGCTTATCTGACAGTGTTGCGTAATGCGTTCGTTAATCCGCGCGCTGGAAATGGCCGCACCGTCCAGCATGATGCAGAGTTGCCGGTTGACGTTGTACCCCGTCAACTCGCCGAACGCTTGACCGCCGCGCGCGTCAAGCATGAACGTTACGTTGTTCTCACCGGTCATCGGATCACGATAGGACTGCGCGCGAATGAGCTGCCAACTCCGCTCAACACCGTGTGATCGCAACATGACGTATGGCGGATCCTTAATGTCGTACGCAAGTACATAGTAACGCCCGGTGTATTCCTCCACGATCGGTCGCCCGGGCGCGTCTTTGATCTTCTCAATCTCGTCTTCGGACTTGATCCCGAGGAAGCGGCGGATGTCGTCGATGGGGCACCAGCGAAACGCGTCGCCCGGTCGCGGACGAGGACCGTACTGTGCCAATTGCTTCTTGTACCGATCGATCGGTTGCTCGAATTGCGGATTCTTGGGATCGTCCGTCATGGACGGATTGCTCGCGTCGCGGTCGGCGAGAATACGAAACTCGAGCACACCCGCCCCCCGAATCTTGCGTTTAAGATCGGAGGGGTCTTCGAGTTCGGCCTTGTTCTTGGCCCATGCCTTATAGGCGGCCACTACTTTGGTCAGCAGCTTGCCGTTTGGATCGTTTGCGTCGCCCACGTCCGCCGACGGAAACTCCTTGCGAATCCGTTCCAGTTCCTGATCGCGTCGCTCGCTCGGCGGCAGTGCCAGGACGTCGCGGATTCTGTTGACCGGAACATTCGTTGCGAGCACCGCGGACATGGCCTGTTCATAGGCATCCGAGGCGGCGGTCACGGCATCTTCGTCTTTGGATTGTTGAGCTGCAGTGTATGCGTCGAACTTCTCCGCCAGTGCGTCGAGCAATGCCTTGCGCCCGGCAACGCCATGAACCAGCGCATCAAGCGCGCCGTGGCGACCCTCTTCCGATTGAAGGGCCTGCTCGATTTCGCGTCGGAATACGTTTCGGTTGGCGATTTTATCGAGCGCATCGTTGTATCTTTCGCGCCGCTCCAAAGCCACCGCCGGTGGGCGCGGCATGCGAATCTCCAGCCGCGTATTCCCGACCGGGCGCCATTCGAGATTCAACTGCCCTTTGGGATCGACGCGCTCTTTCAGAATGTTCATCACGCGTTCGGAAAGACCGTTCTGTTGGTCGCGCGTCAGATCGGTGGTGTCAATCTCAAACAGCAGGCTCGTACCACCGACCAGGTCGATACCACCTTTTAGCTTGCGTTGAGGCGGATAGAGTGCGAACAGTGCGAGCACCGTCATGCCCAGCACCAACAACCATTTCGTTAGTCGATTCGGATCATTCATAACCATGAACTCCCTGAGGCGATCGCCTGTCGCCTCATCGGTAGAGAAGATCGATCAGTGGCGTCTGTAACGGCGCGACGC
Source organism: uncultured Phycisphaeraceae bacterium (assembly GCA_964637715.1). Taxonomy (GTDB): domain Bacteria; phylum Planctomycetota; class Phycisphaerae; order UBA1845; family UBA1845; genus CAZWWW01. The sequence continues at coordinate 3,523 of CAZWWW010000216.1, forward strand.
GAAAAGTGACATCATTAGTAACCAGACCATCGCAGCAGACGGGCTCCGGTGAGTAGCACAGTGATCGCGCGATCAATCAGCGCGAACGCACCCGCGCGGAAGTGTGAATCACCGGCGCGCGGGTGGCGCATGGGGATGAATTGGGGGTGCAACAACCGCCATGCTCGATGCGGCGAAACGCGCCTGGGCCATCTGCCACTCGAGCCACGCGCCAAGACCGTGATTGTGCAGTCCCGCCATCTCGGTCAGACCGGGGAGGCGAACGAAGTGCCGCGCATTCAAAGGGGCCCGTGTACCGCCCGCGTGGGAGTCGGGCAACAATTGACGAACCACGGGAACGTCAACCGGCCGATCTCGTTCCTTGTCGTCGGGAGGATCACCCGGCGCTTGGCGTTCACCGGGGCATGGCGTGGAGCCTGCGCGAGCCTCCGGGCGAGTGCTCCGTTCGCCGGACGTAGCACCGACACCCGTCTGCGCCGTTGACACGACTATGCAGAACGCAAGAAACAACATGGAACATCGAAGACCCATCGGGAGCGTCATCATATCACGACCATCGGCTCAAGCAATCCCGAGGCCCAGTGCTTTACCGTGCCTGAATGACCGGGTTCAGGTACTACTTGTGGGGTGCTCACCGTTGTCAGCGTGCTGGCCACGAAAACAGCTTCGTCCGCAGAGACCACACGGATCGAATGGTGGCGGCCAGCAGGCGTAAACGAGGCTTGTTCTGCCTACCTGCTTTTGAATCTTATTGAAGCGGTTCGGAATAGATTCCAAAGGTGCAGATGGCTGCCCATCCGTCGGGCAGGAACCTTGCAATCGCGGTGACGATCGCGCGATAGAAGCCTGGGTTAAGGGCGTTAATACCGGACGTTGCAGCTTAACGAACGTTGTGTCATTCAGGGGGGGGTGTTGGTCGTGCAACGCTCCACTCCGGCTGGAATTGCGCATCCGGAACCTTCGACCAGGCAAGGGTTTACACCTATGTAACGGGTTCGTCAAAAATAGTGCGGAAGTCCGATTTAATCGTAGCTTTGAGCGAGTTTGACCCTATAATGAGACAGCGGTCCCCACCGACGTTCGTTTTTTTTTGAGGTAGCCGTGGAACGAGGACAAACGAAACAACACGTTGAAGAACTTCTATTCTGTCTTTACGAACGCCCGGTGCACCCGGAGTTGTTCAAGATCGACCGGGTCAAACGGATTCAGCAAACCCGTTATCAGACGGAAATCTGGATCGCAGGGCTGTCGCACATTGTCATGGTGCAACGTGGCAATAACGTGCTAACGGAACTAATCACCGAAGACAATGAACTTCTGCCCAAGAACGGGCTGGCGACGTCGTTCCGATTCAGGGGCGAGCGCGACCATTCGCAATCGTTCGACAACGACATGAAGTACATTCTTTCGACGCAGGTGGAGCGGCTTACCCCGCAGCTTTTCCCGGCCATGCATAGAGATTACATGCATTTTGCCCAAAACCGCGGGATGTTCGTCTCCTTCGACGATTGGGATCACGACGGGCTTGCTCCGTTCAGTTTCGTGGATTGTGACGCCCGCGACCACGAACTTCACGTTCACGCGTTTCATGCGTTCCCGGATGAACTGACGCTTCTGAAAACGCAATCGATCTTCGAAATCGGGAAACCGTTGATCGAGCAATAGAAGCGCCGAGGTCCGGTTCCGATTGAGCGGGGCGACCCGATATCGGTTGTCCGCGACGACCCGAGGCCTGTTTCTCCGATTGAAACCCACCAACATGGCCCGCGATCCCCACATCGGGGTCGCGGGCTTGTTCTTTGGTGAGTCAGGCATGACGCACCCAAAAAAAGAGCTTGCTTTAAGAACAAGCTCTTGGAGAACGAGTAACAGCATCTTTTTGGTTCCGCATTCCTTGGTCCGTTAGCTGTGCTCAACACGTTGGAACGAGCCAATCCACCCAAGGTTGCCGCGCATTCGGTTCCGGCGGGCAATCGGCTGGCGGCGTCAGAGTAAACGTTGAGAGCAAGCTCTCTCTTTGTGTAGCGGTCGAATCACTGTTTCATCCGGTAAAACGACTCGATTCGGCGATACACAATAGCAGAAACCGTTCTAGTGCTTGGTCACACCTTGTTTTTCGGGTGCCATGGGCAAGCAGCAACTTGCCCGTTTTGTTCCGGTGGCAATAACGGGCAAACAAGTTTGCCCATGCCACCCACAACGAACCCTAAGAGTAAGCTGTG
>CAZWWW010000217.1:0-5744 GCA_964637715.1 uncultured Phycisphaeraceae bacterium
GCTACCGGTGAATGCGTGGAGGGAACCGACGCTGCTACTTGCACCGGCATGAGCGGAACCTTCCAGGGTTTGGGCACCGATTGTGACCCGAACGCCTGCGTGCAGCCGCTCGCTTTTAGATCCGGTCGCGACAACTGCGAGGATGCCGGGGCGGTAGCCAACGTCATCATTCTGCCTTGCCAGACCGACGCCGATTGTGGAAACAACCCGGCCTCAGGTAAGTGCAACATAGCCACCGGGGAATGCGTTGTGACCGTCACGGGCGACAACAGCGGCGCGTCCAGTACGCCGCAGATTTGCCTTGGCGGCTCGAACGCCGGGGCCGGGTGCCTTAACGACCGTTGTAGCGGGGGTGCGAACGATGGGTTGGCGTGTCCTAACGGCGCATCCGATTGTCCGGGCGGCACCTGCAACACGGATTGTCCGGGCGGCACCTGTGCCGACCATGTCTGTGTTGGTGGGACCAATGATACTGGGGCTTGTTCCAGCGGTGCGGATTGTCCCGGTGGTATATGCCAGGGGAACCCGGATAGCTGTAATCCCCCGTCACCCACGCCGGGTGGCGACCTGGGCTGGTGGGAGGCGTTCACGATCAACGATTGCGCCTTTGTTCGGGTCGATCATTGTGCGACGGATCCGGTGAAGATTCCGGCGTTCCGCGTGCTGTTCGACTCGTGCCCCTGTGGGTCCACGATCTTTACGAAGCGCGATCCGAACGCGCCCTCCGAACCGCCGGACTCGCGTGGCGCGCCATTCTGCATTAAGGACAATGCCTGGCAGAAATTTGGCCCGCTCGGTGCGGGAACCTACTACTACCCAATCCTTTCTTTCCTGGGTGGTAACTTTGAGCAGTATCAGTTCCACATTACGGCCAAGCCGTGTCCGGACGCCGCGTGCTGTCACAGCCTTTGCAGTGACTCCTCAGACACGGTGTGTACGACCGACGCTGATTGCCCGATGGGAGCGGGTGAGAAATGCGTGGTCCAAGACGCCGGAGCCAGTCCATCTCTCTGCAAGAAGATTTGCGGTCGGGATACGGATTGTACGGCGGGCACCTGTAATCCGGCGTGCGGCTTGATGAATGTCCTTGAATGCCAGGGCATAGGCGGGGCGTTCCTGGCCCCGCCGAATCAGAGCACGGCGGTCGTCTCATGCGGTAGCGTTTGCGACACCGGATCGTGTTGTACGGGACCCGGTACTTGCGAGGATGAGATTCTCGGCGTGGCGATCACAAAGAACGATTGCACGACGGTCTTCGACGGTAAGTATGTGGGTGGATTCCGCTGCTTCGGCGGGACGTGCGTGGGTGGTTCGCGAGACGGTCTGTCTTGCTCGGCCAACTCGCAGTGTCCTGTGCCAGGCGTGTGCGGTGGCGACGATGCAGATAAGGCGCAGCCCTCGCCGTGCCCGGTCTGCGAAATCGCGACCGGCGATAACTGCCAGCTCTTTGATGACTCAGTCGGTTCTCGACCGAGCGATCTGACGCTGGCGGGTGGTTCGCGTACGGCGGACGACTTCGTTCCGGCGGGTACGGAGATCAGTCAGGTTTGCGTGTGGGGTAACTACACCGAGGCAGATGTGGACGGCAACGCCGTGGACTGTTCGGACAACGTCGCCGACAACTTCTCGGTGATCATCTACAACCCGGATGCCGATGGTGTTCCCGACGTCAACAATATCGTCGGGCAATCGACGGTATCGTTCTCGAACATTTCCAAGGCGATTGAGCCGGCGTCAGCGCTTGAAGACCTTGCGCAGATCTTCGTGTACGCCTATCAGTTGACGCTCGATACGCCCATCACGTTGCCTGCATCGGATGCGGTCTACTGGATTGAAGTTCAGAATGACACCACACAGCCCCCGGGCAACGCATGCCTGTGGAGCTGGCAGGCGGTTGATCTCGTGTTCAACGATTACTCCGGTGCCGGTTCCCTGGGTGGCTACGCGGGTCTGCGTACGACCGACTTCGCGTTCTGCCTGAACACGAACTTCACGGCACCTGAGCCCTATGTGCGTCAGTGCTGCGATTGCGGCGAGGCGTGCACCCTCAAGACGAAGCGCGATTGCGACAACGCATTGTCCAGCTTCGATGTGTCCAACGACAGTTGTGCTGTCTGTAGCCCGTTGCCACCGGTGGAGGATAACTGCAACGTGGTTATTGCCACGCCCGCGCTGGACCTGACCGGTACGGTGACGAAGAACTTTGATAACCATTGTACGTCGACGGACGGCCCTAATCCGACGCCGACTGAGCTTAGCACCGGAGAAACGGCCTCCAACGACGTGTGGTACAAGTACACGGCGGATTGCGACGGTATTGTCACGTTCAGTACCTGCCCGTCGGGTAACTCCAGCGGAGGCAGCATTGACACGTTGATCGCGGTGTACAGCGGGTGTAATACCTGTCCGGACCAGACGGATCACCTTGCCAGGCTGTTCCCGAGCGGTACCTCGTTTGACGAGAACTGCAACGGGCAACTCGACGGTGGTGGTGCGTTCGTCACCGGTGCAGCGACAACCGGCGACTGCTTCCTGGTTCGTGTGGCCGGTTTCGGTGGTCAGGGTAGTGAGCAGGGTCAGGGCACGGTTACCTTCGAGTGCTTGGCTCCGTCGGCTCTGGATCCGCCCGTGGCGTGTGCCGACGGTCTCGAAAAGAGCCGGTACATCTGCGTCGTGCCGAGCAATGATACGAGTGGTGGCGATACTTCGATTCGGGTAGAGGTGCTGTCGAACCCAGCGGACCCGGGTACTGTTGGCGAGTTCTGGTTCGCCGCGGCGGAGGGGACGATTGCCAATGACCCGAATCCTGCGGTGCCAGGCGCTTTGCTTGAATGCACGACTACGCCAGCGAGTCAGGTTTGGACGGCGGCCGACCTACATTTCTACGGGTCTTCGATTGTTCCGGGGGCGTCGTATGGAGTGCGCATGTGCGATGCGACCGGTTTGGATTGTTCCGATCAGTTGGTGGTCAATACCGGCAAGTGGGGCGACGTTGTGAGCCCGTTCGGCGGTTCGACACAGCCTAACTTTGCGGACATTACGGCTGTCGTTAAGAAGTTCAAGACGGATATCAGTGCGCCGGACACGCCGCGGACTGACCTACGCGGAAGCGGCCCGCCCATGACGCCGAACATTCCGGATCAGAAGGTCGACTTCGCGGATATCAGTGCGGATGTGGGCGCGTTTGCGCCTTTGCCGTATCCGTTCTCGACGGGAACCTGCCCATAGGGCGGGCTCGTTAGGAGCGAAAGGAAAACCGCCGTTGATTCAGGGCGGGAAAGACGATCCCGCCCTGAATCGGCGAATGAAAATATCGCGGCTTTGAGATTGTCTCGAAGCGAGCGTTTCTAAGACACAGATTTGGTGGTGGTTCACGGTGAGTAAAAACGGTATTTGGAGCTGGCTGGCGGGAAGGAGGGGCGTAGGTGCGATCCAGCGGTTCTGATGCAGGGTTTTGAGATTGAGAGTGTTTCGGTACAGTTTTTTGTTTCGTTGAAAAGCGATTCTTGGGACATGGGAACGGTTCCCTTTTTGGAGGAAAGAAAATGCGAGCACGCAATTTTATGGGTGCATTGACACTTAGCGCTTTGTTGCTGGGTGTTAGTGCGTACGCGGCTCCGCGTGACGGCGCGGCGGTCGGAAAGTCACAAGCCCGGACGGACACGCTTCGTCAAGTCACGGGTACTGATGCGGTGTTGAGGCAGGCGGCTACGTCCGGCAACGTAGCTACCGGTTGCGTCACGGCGGATTTGATCCCCGCAAATCCAGACGCGGCATCCAGTGGAGTACCAGGTGCGGCGTCCAATCCGTGTACTATCGTTAGCAGTGCCGGCAATTCAGTGGATCTGGCCGGTAACGACTGCGACATTGATATTCAGTTGTTTTTCTCCAACTTCGCCTGCGTCGGTGACACCATCACGACGGTACAGGGGCAGGTCGGTCCTGACAGCATATTTCCAGCCGGTATCAGCCGCCCGACGGAATGCGCTAACAATACCACAAATGACGTGAATGGGGCCTGCGCGTTTCAGGATTTGACGATCACGCCGACTCTGCTGCAGGACCTGCCGGCGTGTAACCAGCCGAACTACTCCTGTGGTAACACGCAGGTGTTCAGCCCGCCCTTCACTGATGACGGGGTCAGCTTGTACTACATTTCGACGAGCCGTGTGCACGTTGATGCGGGCTTCACCGGTTCGGCGTCGATCACGCTACAGAACCCCGGGATTGACAGCTTTTTGATTGGTGCCGGTACCGGGCTTACGTTTGGGATCGACAAGATTAATGACGCAGTCATCAATGTTCCGACCGGTCGTTGCTGTGACGGTGCTTGCACCGAAGACGTCCCGTTGGACTTTTGCTCGACTGCGCAACTGTGGGACGCTGGGGTTGCCTGTCCGCAAAACGGTGGTCCGCCCTGTGTCGAGTGCCCGAATCTTACGGATGCAGAGTGCGCTGACGGCGATGCCTGCACGGTGGATACGTGCAATACATCGACGTTGCTTTGCAACCATGACCTCATCGCCGGGTTCGATCCGGCGGCGCAGTGTTGTGATGCCGGGAACGCCAATCTGACCACGTTGGATGACGGCGATCCTTGCACGGATGATACCTGCTCGGCTGCCAACAGCCGTGGTTCCGCTCAGCACAATCCGGCAGCCGACGGCTCGGGTTGTGACGACGGCAATCCTTGCACGAATGCCGATGTGTGCACGGGCGGTCTCTGTGCCGGTCACAATGTGAACGGTGATACGTGTACGGTTGATGCGGATTGTAACGCGGACGGCACCACGCCGGGTGCGGTGTGCGACAACGGTGCGTGCTCCTGCTCGCTCGCGGTCAACATCTTCTTCGGCGTTGTTCCGGGTACCAAGGAGGATCCGAACTGCTTCTCGGAGAACGAGAAGGTTACGGTCAATGTGATGCTGGGCGCTTCGGCGGTTGAGCTTGTCGGCGGTCAGTTCTTCATCAAGTACGACCCGACCTGCCTTGCGTTCAACAGCATGATGCCGAAGCCCGGCGGTCCATGGCCGTTGGTGCTCCAGCAGGACGTGGATGCAGTGGCTGGTACGATTTTCTACGCCGCCGGCGTGAATCTCGGCGATGCAGGTACGTTCGGTGGCGGCATTCCCGTGGCGGAGATAAGCTTCACGAAGCTCGGTGGTTGCTCGGAATGCCAGTTGTGCTATCAGAGCATCAACCCGATCCATACCCGTCTGACGGACAGCGACGGTCAGTCGGTCGAGGTGGATCCGAAGTGCAGCAAGAACATTCGTCAGACGCCGACCGTCACGGTTGATGGTCCGGACAGTGTGAAGGTGAACGTGGCGTGCAATTCGAACACGCGCGAAGTCACCTGGGCCGCTCCGGTCACGACCAGTGATTGCGAAACGGTAACGACGACCTGTCAGGGTCTGCACATCGAATCGGGTCTGGACCTGACGGACCTCGCCACGAACGGTGGCGTGTTCCCCGTGGGTAACACGAACTTCTGCTGTGATGCCGGTAATAGTTGCGGCAATGTAGCGCAGCACTGCTGGACCGTCACGGTCAACGACGAGACGTGTCTAGATGTTGAAATCCAGCTTTCACCGACGATGGTGACCAAGCCGGGTGGCGGCATCACGCGCTGCATCAAGTTCGAGGTGTACAGTAACAGCGTTCAGCCGCCGCTTGTGTTCGAGCAGGACATGGTCTTCGGCGGTCTGTTTAACCTGATTGGCCACTTCAACGGCAATATCAAG
>CAZWWW010000218.1:0-5744 GCA_964637715.1 uncultured Phycisphaeraceae bacterium
GACCATGCCCCAATTATAACCCCAAGAAACACCGCCGATACTGTCATGGACCCCCTTTTTCCACATTCATTGGGGTGGGGTTTCGTGAGTTTGTGTCTCCGGTTATGATTCCAAAGAACGTGCGTAAAAGGGCGTGTGATGCCGGGGTGTGACCGCTACTCGGGAGCGCCTGTCGTGATCCGGGCAGGACCACTCTTCATGGGTCGGCTGTTGTTATGAGCCTTACCCGATGCGTGTTTTTGGATATTCGGTTATGAAACGTGCCGTACTTTCCCTGATCGCATTCACAACGGGGGTGGGTATGTTTTTGACGAGCTGTTCGCCCACCGAACCGAACGAGCTGGACGCGCTGGGTACGGTTGATTTCACGATCAAGGATCACGCGTTTCGCCTGTGGATCGCCGACGACTCGCAGGAGCAGGCGCGCGGTCTGATGTTCATCGCCGCCAAACAAATGGCCCCGCTGCCCGACGGAACGGATCGGGGTATGGTGTTCGTGTTTCCGCGCGAGCGTCAGCTTAGCTTCTGGATGAAGAACACGATTATCCCGCTCGATATTGCTTACCTCGATGCCAACGGCATTGTGGTGTCGATTCACACGATGGCGCCTCTTGACGACCGCGTTGGCCAATACCCCTCCGGCAGGCCCGCTAAGTATGCCATCGAGGTCAACGCCGACCGCTTCCGCAATCTCGGGCTGGAGCCCGGTGATCAGATCGAGATTCCCGCCTCCCTGCGCTAATCCGTGCTTTCTTACCCGCCGACGTTTCACTTGGGAACCCGTGCGCGCGTACCGCGCATTCGGACGTTGCCTGTCGTGCAATCCGTGCGATGGGCTTACTTGCCAGGTGTTATGCAGCTATTGGTCGTTAATTCGTCGCGACGTGCGTTGCCCGAAGGCGCAGAGACCGCCCTCGCGGACATTGGATGGACCGTTGATGTTGCGGGCGATTACCGGTCCGCGATGGAAGCGACCGGCGCGGGGCAGGTCGACGCCGTACTTGTTGTCGAACCTGAATCGTCGCGCAGCACCGGCATCGAACGCACGTCGCTCAACGAGTTGTTGCGTGGTCTCGCCGACAAACACATCGCAGCCATCGTTCACACCAACGAGGCGGGCACACGCCGGGCGTCGACTCCGGGTTCGCTGGTTGACGTCGTCGATCGGGATATCTCGCTGCCCGAGCTCTGCGGTCGACTCGCCATGATACGGCGCTATCACGGTTTGGTGCAGCGCATGGAGCAAGAGTTGCGGGCCATGGAGGGCTTGGGTGCCCGGCTTAAACAGCATTTCAAAGAGATCGAACAGGAAATGCAATTAGCCGGTCGACTGCAACGCGATTTCCTTCCGCGGTGCGATGTTACGATCGGACCCGCGCGGTTCGCTTCCTTGTTCCGTCCGGCGTCGTGGGTTTCCGGCGACATCTTCGATATCGTTCGTATCGATGAATCCAATACCGGCGTGTACATCGCGGACGCCGTGGGGCATGGGATGGCCGCCGGGTTGCTGACCATGTTCATCAAACGGGCTATCGCCCACCGGGGGCAGAATCCGTCGGGCGCTTGCACGCTCGATCCAGGTGAGATTCTTGCGGGGTTGAACGACGCCCTGGCGGAACAAGCCCTACCCAATTGCCAGTTCGTCACCGCGTGTTACGGCATACTCGATCACCGAACGCTTGAGTTCGTGTGCGCTCGCGGCGGACATCCGGCGCCCATGCACCTTCGCGCGGACGGATCGGTCGGGGAGATGGAGTCGGACGGCGGATTGCTCGGGCTGTTTCGCGGGGAGCGGTTCGACGTCTGTCGCGTGCAGCTCGCGCGAGGTGACAAGGTTCTGCTGTATACCGATGGGTTCGAGTTGGCCTTTCAGAAAACCGGTCAAACGCACGATGCCGGAGCCTACAGGGCTGTGTTTCACCAACTGGCATCGCTGGGCATCGAAAAAGCGATGGCCGAGCTTGGTCGTCGATTGGACGAGGAGCACGGTTCGATACAGCCGGGCGACGACATGACCGTGGTCGGGTTTGAGATTGTTTGAGCCCGCGCCGCGACACATTCGATGCGTGACACGCCAGTGGCAACTCGCCCATAACGTCCGTGAATAGCGCCAGGGTGTCTGCCCCGGTCGGTTGACCGGCATCCTCCTACACAGATCGGCTGCGCAGAGCGATCGGATAGTGTCGCGTCTTTGGGGCTTATCAATCGAGTGCGGTGTGCAACTTGCCCGCTCGTGTTTAGACGTTGTTCAGCAGTAACCACAGATCAAACCAAACCGCAGCGCGATGCCTAACCTCTCGCTTCGCACCGCGCCCAAACGTGCTCGTCCATCCGTTGAAGTGAAAAATGAATCGGAGCGTTCTTGATTCATTCGTTTGGCGTGAGTGCTGCGTTCCATCCTCGACCGAAGAGGGGATTCGGGCAAACCGGGCATAATCGTGTGACGTACCTGACAAAAAAAAGGATCATGCCCTTGCAATTCCATACGTTTTTCGGCTAGACTGGTTAGAGGCTTACCGGACTTGACTCGGAACAGGGCTGCACCCGCCAACCAAGAGCGGCCCGCCGAGCGGAATGTAGTCGTGCTACACGCGTTGATCTCGTGTTGTACGCAAGGTGGCTCTCAGCGGCGATCGACGCTGTACGGCGTCGGGTGTTTGTTGGGGGCGGGGTTTGGTTCTGTTTGGGTAGGCCGTGACACGGAGGGCGATCCATTAGTTTCCGGCGATGCGATATTAGCCGGATTGCCCGCGCATGCGTCGCTGCGTACGCATTCATTAGGTTGGTGGAACAAAACGAAATAAAGACCGCGCTGATCGAAATAGAGCAACGCGGTCAGGTGTTAGGTAGGGAGTAGTTGTGGGAGGGGCGTCGTCCTCTGCGGAGGCGCTCGGAATCTGTCGTGGGAGTTGTGCTGAGCAATAATGCGGGCTTCTTCCCAAGGAGGTAAGGCATGAAGGCAGTGATTAGGTTTGGTCCGTGGCGCCCCATCATCGGGGTGTTGGCTTTGGGCGTGTTCGCCTTTAGCCTGAGCCTGGAAGGCGCGCCGACCAAAGACAAGCGTAGCGATGACCGGAGCGTCCGCTCTACGAACGACAGCGGTGCGAAAGTCGGTGCCGCAGTGCGTCCACGTGTGTCGGTAACGAAAGGGGATCTGGCATCCTCTGCGCCGAAGCACACCAGTACGGGTGTGCCGATTCTCCGTGCCGGGCGTCTGCCGAACATTGAAATCCCCGTCGCGCCGACGGTTACGGTCAACCCGTACGACGACGAGCCGTCGCGCATGCGTGCGCGCGGCGAGTTGGTCGGTCCGTGGCGTCCCAGGTCCTTGAACACGGTCGCCAGTGGTGTGTGCCAGTTCAACATTGATTGCGACGACTGCGATCCGTGCACGGCGGACATTTGCGACATTCTGCCGTTTGCCGGATCGGGCACCTGCCTGAATACGCCCATCAACGACGGTGGTGGCGCCAACGCCTGCTCCGACGGTGTGTTCTGCAACGGTATCGAGACCTGCCAGAGCGGCGTGTGTGAGCTGCCCGGAACGGGCACCGGTCTCAATCCTGATGATGAGTTCCAGATTCCGTGTGGGAGCGTGTGCGCGGGTGGACCGCGCAACGGTCGCCGCTGCGATCCGATGGCACCGAACTGCCCGGATGGGACGTGTGAGGCGGCTGTCTGCGACGAGAATCTCAATCAGTGCAAGGTCCCCTGCACCCAGCCGGTCTGCTCAGATCTGGCGTCCAACGCGGGTTCGGTTTGCACGGTTGATTTGGATTGCCCGGGTGGAACCTGTCAAATCAATCCGGACGACGTTTGTGACAACGGGCTGGGTTGCGACGGCGCTGATACCTGTAACCTGACGACGCAAACCTGCGAAAACGCCGGCAACCCCTGCGGTCCTCGTTCCGACTGTGCCGAAACGACCTGCTCAAATGGTCTGGCGTGCTTCGCGGATTCCGATTGTTCGTTTGGTACGTGCGATTTCAGGGGCGTGACCGGTTGCTTCTTCGGTCTCTGCTGCACGGATGCGGGCGGCGGCGAGTTCACCGCATCCACCAAGCGGTTCCCCGACGCGCCGAATGGTCAGGCAGGGCAACGGTGTGATCCCGCCGATCTGTGGTACTCGACGATCGACGGCAGGTTGGTGACCGGTAACGCGATTCCGCCGGTGTGTCCGAAGTACAGCGCCGGGATCATGCCGGCGGGCGACGATCCGACGGGCGGTCTTGTCGTAGGCATCGGACCGGCGTCGGAGTCCACATGCGGTGGACTTTTCGCAATCGGCGACGACTACGCGTTTTCGAACGGATCGTTCATCGACGTCGAAGAGTTGGTCTTTATCGGCGGCGTTCAGACGGTTCAGGAAGAGCGCATGCTGTTCGAGTTCTACTCATCCACGGGTGAGTTCATTGAAGACTTCCTCTTCGCGTCCGGCTCGGGCTTCGCCCGTCGGACCATCGAGATATCACCTCCGCTGCGCATTCCTCCGACCGGGCGAGTCGTTGTCCGGGCGGCTACGGCGTTTGCGCCTAGTGCCCGTTTGTTCTGGGCGACGACGTTTGATCCGCCCCAGGTCAGCACCAACGACGCGTCGTCTCTTTTCATAGACATTGGTGCGGGTATCGTGTCGGCGACCGACTTCGTCGGCGAATGCGTCGGCGGTGAGCTAGACGGGGCGTGGTGCAAGCCGAGCAACGGCAACGCCGATTGCGATCCGGGTGCCGGTGGAACGATTGGTACCTGCGAGCCGCGCCCGTCCATCCTGGCGATGCAGTTGGCCGGCGAGAAGGGTCCGGAACCGATCGGCGCTTGTTGTAACGCGACGACCGGTGCTTGCGACGGTTCCAACCCCTGGAACTGTACCGGTGGTATCTTCCAGGGCGACGGGTCACGGTGCAGGGTTTGCTCGAATGACAGCTTCGATGCCGGTCTTGAGTGTCGGACCTGTACGGGAGGCACCAATCCGGGCGCGGGTTGCCTGCGGCAGAGCGATTGCCTGGGCGGCGGAACCTGCGACAGTAACGACACGTTGTGCCGCGAGTGCAACAATGGACCGAGTGCGGGTGTCGCCTGCAACGCGACTGCGGAGTGCGGCGGCAGTTTTTGTGCCGGCGGTACCAACAATCAGTTTAGTTGTGGTGCGGACGCCTGTCCTGGTGGATCGTGTACCGATACATGTCCTGGCGGAACCTGTGATACAGGCACCGGGCTTTGTGTGGGTGGCACGAATGACGGTTTAACCTGCGTGCCGTGTGCCGGCGGAGCCTGTGATACAAACACCGGTCTTTGTGTGGGTGGCGCGGATGACGGTTTAACCTGCGTGGCCGACGCTGTCTGCGTCGGCGGCACGAACGACGGTTTAGCCTGTGACTGCCCGGGCGGTACGTGCACGCTCTCTGAATGTCTTGGTGCCTGCGTGGCCGCGACATCGTGCGCGACCGGTGCCTGCTGCGACGCCTCAGGCGGATGCACCGAAACGGATGATATCAGTTGCACGGGCACCTTTGAGGGATTCGGTACCGGTTGCGATCCCAATTGCTGCACGCAGCCCGCGGTGACAGGCGGCGACAACTGCAACAACGCAACGACCTGGGTCTCTCCGGCGCTGCTACCGGGTGCTACGGCCTCGGTGACGCTCACCGGTGATAACAGTACTGCGTCGGGTCCGGATAGCTGCCAGGCTGCTCAATTCAATTCGCTGGAGGTCGGCGTGGAGGAGTTCGCTGTGATCGGAAGCGGCG
>CAZWWW010000219.1:0-5689 GCA_964637715.1 uncultured Phycisphaeraceae bacterium
AGAAGTACCATGCGGCAAATCCATCTTTCCTGTTTCGGAAGTCGAACCGTATCCATTGGCATTGTCACAGTCTTCATTGTCTTCGCGGTCGGCGAGCGCGCCTGCCTCGCGGGTGGGCGGGTTCGCGCGGGTTCGAAGATGGCCCGCTTTATGGGCACAGCCGGTCAGGCACCTTTGGAGTTCCTGACGCCCCTGTGGAACCAGCCGATCGATCCGGCCACAAACGTCCTGCTGCAGGAGGGTTCGCTCAGCGATACGTGGGTAACCGTTTGGCTGTTGGATATTGAAGGGGCGGTTCCGGATGATTATACTGACGTGGGTGCGTTCATCGATGACAGATGGATACGCAGTGCGCGGTTCTTCCCGAACAGCGATGCACTTTACGAGGATCCTGTGCTGTCCGCGACGATCCCCCCTATTGAACTTGTCTCTTTCATCGTCGCGGGTCAGTTCGATCCGGACAGCACGACGGGCATACCCTCAGCCAACGCGTTCTGGGCGGTGGTGCGTGTGACCGAGACACGGGAGATTGGCTCGACGGTTCCACAAAGCATTGAGTTTGCGCCGGTGATCTTGCAGGATGCCTTTCCGCTGGAGGAACAGGACCCCGCGGCTTACGCCGCGCTTATCGCGCACGATCTGGCGGTTCCGCCGCCCGGCGGTGGCGCGGGTAGCGGCAATTGTGAGGGCGCGCAGGATGTAGGCAGTACGGGTCCAACGCCGTTCGTTACGCGCGGCGATTGTTTCAATCAGATAGCCAGCGCTGGTGGGGGCGAGGGGTTCATCACGACCGATCCGGCGGTGGCCAGATTCTCCGGGCTGACTACCACGAATGCCTCGGATGCTGCGGTGGATTGTGCGAAAAAGGCCACGGATTGTATCAACGATGCCAGAGCACGCCTTCTGAACGGAAAGATCGGGTGCTGGGCGACGTTTGCTGGATTGGAAATCGGATTGGGTGGGACTTGCCTTGCCGTGTTGGTCACTGTCGGTCCGGTCGGGTTCATCTGTTTGCTCCTAGTGGACGCCGCGAATCAAGCCTGGGTCAGTTCATGCTTAAACGAAGAAGTTTTCAAATATCGCGACAACAGACAGCCGTGCCTTGATAGACTGAAAACCTGTTGCGAAAACGCAGGGGATTGCCCAACGGAATGAAAACCTATCCGCAAAGGTTACGCAGACGCAAGGTAGTAGTTGGTGGGATTGGTCTATTAGTCGGTACCTACAGCGTTTTGATGGTTCATTTCGACCACGTGTTCAACGGCAACTGGTTAGCGTTTTTTCTTGTGCAAACGGTTCCAGTAATCATCGTTAGCGCCGTTAGTATTGTATGGTACTGCAGGTTGTATTCCAAGATTTTCAACGCGCTGCGCGAGGATTCCGGAGCACTGGACTATCGCGTGTGTACGATGTGCCTATATGATCTTCGTGGTGCGCGGTCCGGGCGGTGTCCCGAATGCGGACAGGCCATTCCTGATGATTTGGAGCAGCGATGGCGGCAGGTCAAGCTGCTGGGCGCTGTGTGGGCCGCCCCGTCCTGGAATGAGCTTTTCGTACTCACGTTCGCCTCGGTTGTCGGCGTTATCGCCCTTCTTGAATACGCCGGCTACATCGAAGGAGGCGCGTTCGCATGGCCGTTGATCGGTACGGGAGCGGTCGTTGTATTAGTCTTGGCGCTGTGGTTAGTGCTACGCCGGAAGGCGCACCGTTAACGGCGATGTTATTGGTGCGCACGCCTGCGCGCGTCAACGGACGTCGGAAATCAAAGCACCCCGCGTCATCGGGTGAGTGCCGTTGCGAAGCGGGAGATTGTCCGACGGAATGAAGACTTATCCTCAGAGACTGCGATGGCGATGGATCATAAACTCGCTAGTGAGTCTATTAGTATTCCTTATTTGCTTTGATATCATCCCGTTGCGCCCTACGTTTAACGGCGACTTGGTCATCGGAGGTCTTTCCGTTCTTGGCGTGTTCGGCCTTGTGATTGCGAACATTGTTTTCTTTTGTAGCTTTCGCAAACGGATTCGTAAGGCGCTGCGTTCGAGCGACGGCACATTGAACCTTCGCGTATGTCAAGGGTGCCTGTACGATCTCCGGGGATCACCGTCGGCCGCTTGCCCGGAATGCGGATTGGCGATTCCCGAAGATCTGGAAGAACGCTGGCGGCGGATTGGGTTGCTGGGTATCGCGCGCCGCCAACCGCCGTGGGTGGTGTATCTGATCGTCTGGTCTGTGTCGTTGATCGGTCTTGGTCTCGTTCTTGTCAATGCGGATCACGACGTCGTTGGACCGGCCGGATGGTGGGTGCTCGGTGCGGGCGTAGCCGGCACCTTTGGTTCACTAGGGTTGTGGTATTGCTTAAAGCGCAGAGAAAGGCACGCGATGTAGTACGTGCTCCAAAGCCGGGTACGCTGTACCGCCCGGTGCAACGAAGCAACCATGCCCAAAAAGGCAGACTCAAGGCCGCTGTACCGGTGACTGTCTAGGGCGCACACGGGACGCCGCTTTGCCTTGTGCATGCGCGTCCGTCGAAACGATTCGCGTAGTGATAGGTCTGACCTGCACAAGCGACATGCAAAAAGACAGAACGCCTTGGGCGAGCGCTTCTATTTCCCGAATCCGAGCTGGAACCAGCGGAAGTCCTTCAGATCCATGTTCCCATCGCGGTCTGCATCGAATATGACGCCGCAAATAAAGTCGATCAACGGTTCGCCTGGTCCGCCGAAAAAGCAATTACGGAAATCGTCATAATCTTCGAGTGTAATGCGGCAGTCGGCGTTGATATCACCCATGGGTCCGCCGTTGCCTTTGACGGGGAATCCCAAGAGCGTTCGCGGGCACAGGTCGACGGTGTTCGGCACGCCGTCCCCGTCTATGTCCGGGTCGCAGGCGTCAATCGTTCCATCCAGGTCGTAATCGGGGTCGCACTCGTCGGGCAGGAGATTGCCATTGCAATCGTTCGCCCCGCCGAACAGCACTTCGCAACTGTCGGTCTTCCCGTTGTCGTTGCAGTCAGGACTGCACTCATCGGGCAGACCGTTTCCATCACAGTCTTCACTAGTTCCATTGGCGATATCTTCGTCGTCGGGTACGCCGTTCTCATTGCAGTCATCAGTTCCAATGCGCAGATAGTAGACATCCTGTTCACCATTAAACGTCGCCGCGTAGGCTATGTGGGCGCCGGTCTTGTCTGAAACCATGTCGTAGTAGTCGCCCAGCTTGTTTTGCGAAGGATATCCCAGGAAGTGGTTAAAAGGCGGACTCAACGGGACGTTGGCCGACCAGGTCATGCCGCCGTCGGAGGACTGGGCGTAATAAAGTTCCGACTCGTTCACGGACGGTGAATTACGGGTATCATTCCAGATCACATCGATGCGGCCATCCGGTGAGACCGACATGGTTCCGAACCATTGAAACGCCCCGTTGTTGGGCAGGTCGTCGTTGACGCGCACAGGGTCGCTCCACGTCATGCCGCCGTCCGTACTGCGGATGAACATGACATCGAGGGGATCATTGCCGGTCAACGGCGTGGCAGACGCCAGTACGTATACATAGCCTCGTCGCGGGCCTGTCGATGTGTCCACGGCGATCCAAACCTGCCCCAGTAATCCGGCGGGGTTGGGTCCGCCTGAGGCGCGCGCACCGCCGAGATTGATGAGTACACTTTGTGTGAAGTTAACGGCCCCTGTGGGATTCGTTGCGTTAGTGGACTTGAGTACCCAGAACACGCCGTTGTTCGTCGCGCCGGCCAGGTATAGCTCGCCGTCGGGTCCGACAGCGAGCGTCCCCGACCAGATATTCACCGGTAATGGTTGTGCGGTCGAGAATGTCACGCCGCCGTTCAGCGAGCGATTGAAAATACCGTTGCAGCAGGTGGCGTTGGGGTTCCACCCGACATAGATGTGGCCATTCCCCGGTCCACCGGTTTTGTCTATGACAAACCAGGCTTTGTCTCCGCCGCCGGCGTAGTGCTCGTCAGGCCAGGTGACGCCACCGTCAAACGAGCGGTACATGTAGCACGCCCAATTGCCCGGACCTCGGTTGGGCTGTAGCGAGTAGTAGTAGAACACGCCGTCGGCATCGACGTCGAGCACCGGGTCGCTGGCGAACTCAGTCTGGTTGATTACGCCGGGAAAGGTCCAGGTTTGACCGCCGTCTTGAGAATAGGCCCATCCACCCTGGCGAAAGTTGTTCGACGTGGTGGCAAACTGCCTCCACCCAATGGCCATCTTCGCCGGGTTTTTCGGATCGACAGCGATCGACGGCTCGTTCGCCGCATCGCCGGGGATGTTGTTCCCATCGGCGTCGACGTTCACCTGAATGCTGACAAAGGAATCCCGAACGACCGGACCGCTGCGCGCGACAATGACAGCAGGCACAACGGGTCGATGCACGTCCGGGGTGTCCTCGGGTTGCTCGCGGTGTATGATCGCCGGCGTGTCCGGGCCGCGCGGCGGTTCGCCCGAGCGCCCTTGTTCCACCGTCACAGAAAGCACCAACAGGGCGATACCAAGGACCGCCGCGGGAACAAGACGAAACGCGTAACGTTGATGGTCCATGCCGGACTCCCCGTTCGGGCCTCATAGGTGTGATCCAATCCTACCGCGGGGACCCGGACGCGCGGTATGGCGGTACTCGGATAGCTACCGATCCCGGTGTTTTTATTCCCGACATCGCGCCGCGAATGCAGGTTATTTCAAAGAAACGCCACGGCGAACGCGCCGGGTTGTTCTCGGCGGTGTTGTCCAATCCACCGTTCCACGCGGTCCGCACCCCGGACAGCATCACGGCGCTGCCGTATGGTTTCATTCTTTACGCGGTCGCTCCCGGATCGCGGTAGAGATCGTTCTGTGTAATATAACGGTTTACCGCCCCGGGGACAAAGTAGCGGATGGATAGTCCGCCAGCGACCCGCCGCCGTATGTCCGTTGATGAAATCCCGATAGCGGGGGTTTCATGCACATGGCTCCGCACGCGCTCAACCAGCGAGCGGCCAATCGCGGCACCCAACGCGTCCCAATCCAACGGGTCTGACCCCGGGCGCGTCGCGGTGGCGATCTCGCACCGCGCAAGGATACCGGGTACGTCGCGCCAAGTGGTCAACTCGGCCAATGAGTCCGCGCCGATGATCCAGAAGAGCGGTGTCGTGGGTCCGTAATGATCGCGAAAGTGCTGAACGGTGTCCACGGTAAAGGTCGGACCTGTGCGGGAGAGATCGTGGTCACTCAGCTGGAACAGCGGATCGTGCTCAATAGCCAGCCGCACCATCTCGGTGCGATGCGTCGCGGGCGCGAGCGAGTCAGCTTGTTTGTGCGGTGGTTGCGCAGACGGCAAAAGGATGACACGCGCAAGTCTCAACCGCTCGGCCATCGCCCGGGCCATGATAAGATGCCCGTGATGAATCGGATCGAAACTCCCACCGAATAAACCGATTCGCTCGTTCATCATCACTAGTCTAACTGGGCAGTTGTCAAACGCGAGGAAGATTTCTGGTTCGTCAATCATAAGCGACGGATAAACTTGCCGAATCGGGCCCGGAGTACGAGGTGTGGGGTCGTCCCTCTCGGCCGGGTCCATGACAGTTTAGGCGGGAGAACTTATTGCGGGAATAGTCCCGGAGGGACGCAAGACAGTTAGCCCAGGCGCATAAGCCCTGGGATCGAGTAGGCACGTGACCACGGAGCCCCAG
>CAZWWW010000220.1:0-5684 GCA_964637715.1 uncultured Phycisphaeraceae bacterium
TCGTCCACGTGATCGAGAAGGAGCTCTCGATGCTCGAAGGGGCGGAATCGGACGCAGAGGTTACCGAACTGGTGCGCGGGCTGGGTTACATCGAATGACCCGCCACGCGTGTACGGTTCAACGTTCCGCCCAACCACCTTATGACCCGGCGCTGCGCACCGCGGCGGATCAGGCGTGCGGCGGGCTATCCTTGTGCGGCTGTGTGAGTTTGATGGGCCTATGAGTTTCGGTGATCTGCTTACTACCGTCGCGAACGGCGTGCTCTCCGGTTGGGACGGGCTCGCATCCGCAGCCTCCGGCGCGTGGCACGGCGTCGATTACGTGCTTAACCCTGTTCTTTCGCCGCTGCTGGCGGTGTTGAACCCCATCAGCACGTCCATTGGCGATTTCGTGTATGCGCTGTTGGCGCCCCTTCCTCCGTGGGTGGGTTTGACGATCATCTCGGCGCTGACGGGCGTCGTCATGCTCATCGCCTTCAGGTACACCTCGAACCAGGACGCCATCACGCGCGTCAAGGACGACATCAAAGCCAACCTGCTGGCACTCAAGCTTTATAAGGATGAGTTGCGGGTCGTCTTTTCGTCGCAGGTGCGGATTCTTTGGGCGATCCTGAAGCTGCAGCGCTATGTACTGACCCCCGTGCTGGTTATGTTGCTGCCCATGCTGCTGGGACTCGCGCAGATGGGCGTTCACTATCAATGGGGACCGGCGCCGCCGGGCAAACCCGTGCTCGTCAAGGTTCAGCGCCCCGTCGGCGAGGGCGACAACGCGCCGGTTACACTTGATCCCGGAGACGGCGTGCAGGTCGAAGCCGGTCCGCTCCGCGGCGCCGAGGATATTGCTTGGCGCGTGCGAAGTGATAAGCCCGGTCGCCATACGCTTCGTTTCGTTGTCGGCGACGATACCTTTGACAAGGAGTTCGTCGTCGGCACCGGATTCACGCGCATCAGCGCCCTGCGACCGGGGCACGTCTGGACGGATCAGATCCTACATCCGATCGAATCGCCGATCAGCAGCGACGCACCGATTCATTCTATCACCATAGACTACCCTGCTGTCCAATCCTACATCTGCGGGTCGAACTACTGGGTGGTTTACTTCTTCGTGGTGTCCATGATCGTGGCGTTGATCCTCAAACCGGTATTCAAGGTGAAATTCTAACGTTTAAGATCCTGCTCCCGATCTTTCGCTCGGGCTTGATCCGGAATCTTCATGGCCGTCCACGCTTCGTTGACGCGAAAACTTGGAACCGTGAGGGGGGGTAGGCCCATGCGCGTCGACATCGACTGAACGAATTCACGCCAGTAGGGCCAAAGATTGAACACTCCATTCGTTGCTGCAAAACGATCCAGCGCCGCCGCGCTGGCTTTGACGGTCTTGTCCAAGGAATAATGAGCGTGGAACTCGGCTACGATATGAAACGACTGTAAAGACCGATCTTTCAGATTGCTTGCCTGCAGGCGAAAACGCAACACCGCTACGACCTCGCGGCCATCGTTCAGCTCTTGTCCCTCTGCGGTGTGATCAATGTCGATACGCAGCTCTTCATTGATCGGGCCTAGTCGACCAACACGACATTGAGCGAGAAAGACGTCGTGAATCTTTACGTTTTTTATTAGCGCACTGACCGACTCGCGGTCGACCTCGCTAAGCGTGTGATGGTTCTTAACATCGCGTTGCTCATGCGCTCCTTTCGTAGTCTTTGGTTTCATTTGTTTTCAAGGTCTTGTTGTGCGTTCTTTTCAACTCGTGATTTGAGACATCACGCCGCGGCTACGGTATCTTCCATCGCTTCCGCTCCATCTCCCAGATTCCAGTTCCTTCGGGGCGGACATTTCGCCTGGAACGGCGCCTCGAAGCGAATCGAGGTGCAACTTTGCTTCTGAAATGGAAGTGAGTCAAGCTCGACGCGCTCGCCGAGCAAGAACATCAGGTCGGCGAATGTCCGCAGCGTCATGTTTCGCGAACCGCCCAGCAGTTGTGTAACGTTAGACTTGGTCGTGCCGACCAACGAAGCCAGCTCGCTCCTGCTGACATTCAGTTGCTTCATCGCTCGGCACACAAACTCCGTAGCCTCGACGATGAGTTTCTCCTGGGCGAAAAACCGCGCAAACTCGTGATCTTGAATTTCTTTTTCAAACAGTGATCCCACCTCATGTCACTCCCTTACGCGTTAAGACATTCGTTTCTGATTCGGTCCGCTCGACCCAACTCCAGCGGGCTCGCCTTATTCTGCTTCTTGGCCGTGTCAATGTTCGTCAGGACTATTCTCGCGTCCTTGGTCATGAAACAATAGATGCGTATTTTGAAAGCCTTGATCGCAAATATGCCCTTGTGTTCATGCCTAAACCGTGTCGGATTACTCACGCACCCTGTGTCGCCAAGCGCCGCGATAGTCGCCATGAGCTTGGCGCGGTCTTTATTGTTGATTGCGTTCCACTCCTTCAGCGCCGGAATCTTGTCGCCCGGCATTACCGCCCATTCGATCGTCCGTGATGCTCCAACGTAAACAACTCGCTCATCCATGACATGCTATAGTTAATATATGTATTAATCGCCTCTTGGGGAAGGTCAGGTCTTGTTTTTTCTGCGTTTTCCGGGATTCTCCCCCGATCCGGCACGTCCAAAACCGGGCTTCTCAGTGACGGCGCAGCGCCGCCTGTGCAGCTTTATTTTCTATCGCTCGGATTCCCTTCGCAACCACAAAAGGCGGACCGTCAACCTACGTTACTTTATACTCTTGAATCACTCAAGGCCCCGTAAACGACCGCTGTGTCTCGGCGAAGTCACGCAGGTCAACGCGGTTGTCGGCGTCGAGGTCTCGAAAGACGCACGAGGAGGTCGGTAGCTGGTCCGGTCCGGTCAGGCAGGCGTCGTAGGCGGTCACATCGTCCAGGTCCACGTCGCAATCGGTGTCAACATCCGCTGCGACGCCGCACGAAGCCACAATAACCGTCGCACCGTTTAAGGACCCGGTAACGAAAAACCCGGGAATGAATGCGTCGTGTACGCGGGTAACGGAGAACGTACCGAACGTGGGCAGGAACGAGAGGGCCGTTGCGCCGGCTCCATTGGCCTGGAAACGTAGCGTGGTGACGAGTAACCCGTCGGGTGTCGCCTCGGCGGGGGGTGTTGGGGCGAGGGGGCCAAACGCCTGGTAAAACGCGTTCCCGTCGAGCCAGGTGTCGTTCATTCCGTCAAGTAAGCCGTCCGTCGGAAACCAGGACGAGAGCCAGGCGTACGGACCGTTGTTGGTGAGCCCCACCAACGCAATAACGGCGGGATCCCAAACCGGTAACGCGTCGATACCGCTGAACGGCTGATCGGACGTGGCATCGGATACGGCGTACAAGCCCAGAGTAACCGGCGAACCCGAGGTGACGCGCTGCACCCCGGGGCGCAGTTCGAGACTTACCGTCCCGGCCTGCACACCGCCCACAAGCGTCATGAACGCAGCGAATAGCGCCAAACAGGCTGAACTCAAACCGTCTCTGGTCATAAAACCCCTCTTTTCAGTCGGTTGCACAGCGTGTGACCCGGTCTTTGAGTCCGCGTTCCCCATGGAAAATGCCGTGCCACACTCCGTAACAGAAAGCCATGCGCTAGTGAATAGCGAGTCGTCCCCCGCAGCTCCCCCTTTGGCGTAGCGCAGAGACCGGGGACGGTGCACTACGGCAATATCCATTGCTGTGTATCGCCGTATCGAGTCGATTCGCCGGATGAAACGGTGGATTCGACCACTACACAAAAAAAGAGCTTGCTCTAACGGAACACCGGCTCTGCTGCAGCGGCTTTCAAGACGCGACCCTCTATACCCCCCAAACGGCAACCACCCATTGTAGCGAAAACGTACGCTCGTCTCCACCGCGGAAACGGCGTTATAGGGTGCGCCGGGTTCCGATAAACCGTGATCCCTATGACGGGAGCAGGCGTGGCCCGCGCGCAAAGAAACCGCCCCGTCGGTCGGTGTACGATCGACGGGGCGGTTCACGGTTCGTGTTATGCACCATGCACGATTCCGCAATCAACAGAAGCGTCGATCGGTTCGCGCCGGTGCGTCAGCTATCTCGTCTTAGTTTGTCCTACCGGCCTTGGCAATAAGCGCATCGAGCTGGCTGGCGAGCAGTTTATCGATGTTCGCCTTGGCACCAATGTTTACATTGGCAACCTTGCCGTCTTTGCCCACGACAATCATCGTCGGGAAGCTGACGGCCTTATAGAGCTGACCGACCTTGTTCCCGCTGTCCTTGGCTAGCTCGAGCTTAGCCCCGGTGGCGGCAAACGCCTTCTTGGTATCCTCGACCGAGAACTCCTTGTGCATGGTCTGAGACACGTTCACGAACCGCACACCCTTGGCTTCGTACGCGGCCCGAATCTTTTCGACGTTTGGGAGTTGGCGCTTGCAGAAGCCGCAGTTCGGGGCGACGAAGTTCAGCACCGTAGCCGGACGCGATCCGAATTCCCGGCTTGAGAGCCTCTTGCCGTCAAGCGTAGTGATCGAGAAATCCGGTGCTTTTTGGCCGACAAGCGCCTGCGCGGGGCGCTGCCGCGGTTTCTTGGCAGCGGCCTTCGCCTTGGGCTTCGTGGCGACATCCGCAGGGATCGGTTTGCCGGCGATCAGCGCGTCCAACTGCTTCGGAATGCGCGTTTCGAGATCGGCGACGTTTCCAATGTTGACAGCGGCGACGTTCCCCTTCTTATCGAGGATGACCATCGTCGGGAAACCGCTCACGTTGAACCTACCCCCGACGCGGTTGTCGTGATTAATCGCTATTTCGCCATTGAATCCGATACCGCTAAGAATATTTTTCACCTCTTCGACGGGATACTCTTTGCCCATCTTCTGGCTGACATTCACAAAACGAACGCCCTTGTCGACGTATTTCTTACGCACGGTCTCAAGTCGCGGGATTTGCTTTTTGCAGAATCCGCAGTTCGGCGCGAAGAAGTCAAGCACCGTGGCCGGGTACTCCTTGAGTGTCGCGTTGCTCAATGCTTTGCCTTTCAGCGTGGTGAGCGAAAACGACGGAGCCCGTTGACCCACCAGATCCTCCGGCGACTTTCGCTTGGGGGCTTCGGTCGTCGCGGGCTTAGCCTGCGGTAACGGTTTCCCCGCAAGCAGCGCGTCGAGCTGACCTTTGAGCTTGCTTTCGAGGTTGCCGACGTTGCCGACGTTTACGGCTTCTACCTTTCCGGTCTTGCCGATGACGACCATCGTGGGAAAGCTTCCGGCTTTGAACAACGGGCCGATCTTGTTATCAGGGTCATACGCAAACTCGCCGCCAAAACCGAGCGAACTTAGTTTCGCTTTCGAGTCGGCTTGTGAATAGGGGGTCCGCATGGTCTGCGACACGGCCACAAACCGGACGCCCTTTGGGGCATATTGCTTGCGGACGGTTTCCAATCTGGGGATCTGCTTCTTGCAGAAGCCGCAGTTCACCGCGAAAAAGTCCAACACCGTGACGCTTCCCTTGATCGCCTCGTTGCTAAGAGGCTTGCCGCTCGCGGTGGAGGTATTGAACTTGGGCGCGGGACGACCAACGAGCGCTTCCGCCGGGCGACGTTGCGGCTTCCGCTTGGCCGCTTGGCGCCGCTTGTAGGGCGCAATCACAGGTATCTCGACGGTCCGCTTTTTCGGATCGTTCGTTTTCAGAATGATCTTGCGACCATCGGTCGGCGGATCG
>CAZWWW010000221.1:0-5683 GCA_964637715.1 uncultured Phycisphaeraceae bacterium
GGTTTACGACCTTGTCGCCGATCAACAAGACCGCATCACACTCGCCATCGGGCCCCTCGGCGTGGAACGGTTTGACGTCGATCGCGCGGCCGTACATTTCGTGCCAGATGATCCGGGCCAGGGCGACGGAGGTGTGCGAATCGCCGTCGACGTACAGCGTGTTGATCTCGCCCGGCGGAACGCGCGAGAAGACGCGGACGGTAAACGTTTCCCCGTCGCACCCGATACAGGCGTCGGAGACCACCTGCCAGCGGCGCTCCGGTTGAAGCAAATCGATCACCGGCACGAGCGCCGCGTCCACGGCGTGTTCGTCCAACAAAGACGCCAGCCGCGACGGCACATCAAAGCGAAGATCGAACGCGGGGTCCTGCTCAAGCCCTTCGATCAAAGGCCTGGCGTTCAGGTACGATACGACGCCGAGGCGCCACGGGGTGTTCATGGAATACTCGCTCATTGCAATGTCATCGTGACGGCTACGGTCCGGGTGGCATGCGTTACCACCCACGGGCCCGAGTACGCCGATTTATCGGGTCTCACCGGTGCGGGTGCTGCGTTCGGTATCTCAAAGGTCGCCTACACTTGGTATGGCAGCTACCTGTTTATTACGGGCACGCTAATTGTTCTACGCTAAAGACCCGGCCTCGGCGCTACGCGCACGGGTTCCGGCGTACTAGTACTCTGCCACACGTGATTTGATGTGTGGCATGGGCAAGCAGCAGCTTGCCCGTGTTGTCGGCCGGAAACGCACGGGCAAACGAGTTTGCCCGTGCCACCCGCGATACTCATAAACTGAGCTGTGTCGGCGTACTAGCCGCCGACGTTAACACAGCCCGCCCTGTCGGTCTCGTCGGGCAAAACCTACGTTTACGCTCAATCCTCCACCGGGATTCGGATGCCTGCTTATCGATCCCTGCGTCAGTATAGGTGACGTTTGCACTCCGCACAAAACCCCGCATCGCAGAAAGGATTGGTTTTTATCTTTTTGAAAGTTGAATCAACAAGCAGCCCATAGCCGGGAGGGCGGGCGGTTGTCTTGCCGTTTCCGCTCCGGCGTTAGGTTTGGCTGTCGGTTGCGTTGACCGCCGATCGTGCGCCGCGTATCGTCTTGCCTTATGAAGCTCAGCACACGGTTCGATAGGGTCAGTGTCGCGCTGGGAACGTTGATAACGGCGGTGGTCGGGCTTACGCCGATCGGATGCGCCAGGCCGTTGACTACGTTCGAGATCGTCAACTACCGTCAGTCGGGACGGGTCGAGCGGTTTCACGAGACCTTTGACCAGGCCTACTACGCCGTCGACAACCAGGGGAACATCGACGTCGTGTTGCGCACTGAATCGCCGATTGAAGGCGATAGCGATGCGAACATCACCCAACTGATTTACCTTCACTCGTTCTGGCGGTCGATACCGGGTCAAACCGTGGCCGACCGTACGCAACTCAACGGGACGGTCACCTACTGCGTTATGAGCCCTTCCATCGTAGCCCGTTTCGAGGGGGCGGGGTCGCTCTTTTTTTCGCTTGATAAGGACCGCAACGAGCTGACGGGCACGCTGGAACTGGCCCGTCTGACGGCGTGCGATAAGCGAACAGCGGGTGATTCGCTGTTCGCCCGGTCGGAGTTGAGCGGGACGTTCCGGGCGGTGCGCGATCCTCGGCGCGTCAGAATGTTCGTCAATGACATCGACCGGGTTTTCGCGCCGCCGCGCAAGGACACGCAACCTTAGCGCAAACTCGATTGTTGTGTGGCGGTCGAATCACCCTTTCGTCCGGACAATCGACTCGAAACGGCGATACACAATTGCGGATATTGCTGTGGTACGCCCCTGCAACTTAATCGATGAGTATGGCGGCGTGGCATGGGCAAACTTGTTTGCCCGTGACCGCCCCCGGAACAACACGGGCAAGCTGCTGCTTGCCCATGCCACTCAGAGACTCGAATAACCTGCTTTGAAACGGCGCTGGCTGATCCTCTGTTTGTGCCTATCGCCGCGCTGCGGTGCTATCCTTGTCTCGCCGAGACGTCATCAACGCATTTCTTGAGAAAGTCCGCGTCGATCTCCGGGTAGAGCGGAAACCGGTTCAACAGGGCGGCCACACGCGCCCGGCAGGCGGACATGATCGTGTCGTCGAGCTTGAACTTGGCCTTGCTTTGAACACCCTGCTCATCCGATTGGGGCGTTGTGTGTTCAAGCACCGACGTAATCACCGCCGCCAACTCGCTCATTTCTTCCACCCCCATACCCAGCGTCGTTACCGCGGGTGTTCCCAGGCGTAACCCACTGGTATACCAGGGACCATTCGGATCGAACGGGATGCTGTTTCGGTTCAGCGTAATACCGCACGCCCGCAACGCCGACTCCGCCTGTCGACCGGTGATTCCGAACGGGCGTACGTCAACCAGACACAAATGATTGTCCGTTCCACCGGATACCACGGTCGCACCGCACTTCATCAGCGCGTCAGCCAGCGCCCGGGCGTTGTCCACGATGCGCCGGGCGTATGTTTTGAAGTCCGCGCGCAGCGCCTCGGTAAAGCACACCGCCTTGGCGGCCATTACATGCGGGAGCGGACCGCCCTGAACCAGTGGGCAACCCCGATCTACTTGATCCGCAAACTCCTTCGTACAAAGGATCATACCGCCGCGCGGGCCGCGCAGGGTCTTGTGCGTCGTGGTCGTCACGACGTGGGCATGAGCCACCGGGTTGAACTCGCCGGCGAAGACACCACCCGCGACCAATCCCGCGAAATGGGCCATGTCGACCATGAACACGGCCCGCACGGCGTCGGCAATAGCCCGCATGCGCTGGAAGTTGATTGCCCGCGGATAAGAACTGTATCCCGCCAGCAGGATCAACGGCTTGACCTCGCGTGCCTGCCGCTCAATCTCGTCATAATCCAACAGACCGGTCTCTTTGCCGACCGAATAGGCGTGCGCTTCGAACATCTTCGCGGAGACGTTGTGCCGAAACCCGTGCGTAAGATGCCCGCCGGCGTCGAGGGCCATACCCAAGAGGCGTTGATTTCCCAGCCGTGCCCGTAGCGTTTCCCAGTCTTCGTGCGACAACGTCATCGGGTTTTTCACGTTGTGCTCGGCGAGCCACGGCGCTTCGACGCGGGCGGCGATAATCGCCCAAAACGCAATCAGGTTAGCGTCCGCCCCGCTGTGCGGCTGCACGTAGGCGTGCTCAGCACCGAACAGCTTGCACGCCTGTTGCCGCGCGAAGTCCTCAATGGCGTCGACATTATCGCATCCGGCGTAGAAGCGCTTGAACGGGAACCCCTCTGCGTATTTGTCGGTAAGCAGGTTGGCCATGGCGCACTGAACCGACAGCGAAGAGAAGTTTTCGCTCGCAATCAGTTTGACGTGGCTTCGCTCGTCGATCAGTTCCTGAAGTATCGACCGGGCGATGTCCGGTGCGGTGCGGGCGACGGTTTCCAGATTGGCCACGTAGGCGACGAATCCGGCATCAATCGTGCTTACGTCGTGTTCGCTGAGGTATCGCTGGAGCCAGGAACCCATTGTTTGTACCGTCCTTTCGCAACAGAGCGTTTTCTGATGCCGTGTATCGCCGAATCGAGTCGTTTTACCGGATGAGACAGTGATTCGACCGCTACACAAAAAAAGCGCTTGCCCTATCCAATCCGTCTTGTTCTGACCGCCATCATAACCGCAGGACCACCGGACGACGAGCGCGGGATCGGTTTTCAGCGACCGCCCATCCACCGGCGGACCGACGCCCGCGCGGGATCATTGTAGACGCACGCATCCGCGTGCCGATGTGCCGATAGACCAGGTAGGATCGTGGCGCGTGGCAAGTAGGATCGTGGCCCCGGAACCTGGGGTTTTATCCGTCAGCGCGATAGAACCGCCGTGTCGATAAAGGTCAAATCGACGTGCTGCGGCGGCGCTTGGGTAGGGAACGTTGAGAGGGGATGACGGTACGCACGATGACAACCGATTCGCCACCCGCCATCTCGCTATCCAAACCCGATTTGTCCGACAAAGAGCGGGCCTACCTGCTCGACGCCTTCGATTCGACGTGGGTGTCGTCTCTTGGTCCCTACGTAGCGCGGTTTGAGCGGGGGTTTGCCGATTTCGTCGGTGTGGACCACGGCATAAGCTGCGTCAACGGAACAGCCGCGCTTCATTTGGCGCTATTGGGATTGGGCATCGGCGCCGGTGACGAGGTGATCCTGCCCGACCTGACCTATGTGGCCACCGCCAACGCGGTGCGTTACGTCGGTGCGACACCCGTATTGGCCGATATCCACGCAGACACATGGACCATCGACACGGCGAGCGTGGAGCGGCTTATCACACCGCGCACGCGGGCGATGATCGCGGTGCATCTCTTCGGCGTACCTTGCGATCTCGCCGCATTGTCTGACCTGTCTACCCGGTATTGCCTTTCGCTGATCGAGGACACGTCTCAAGCCCACGGGGCCCGGTATGGCGGTCGGGCGGTGGGCTCATGGGGGGATGTCTCGACGTTCAGCTTTTATGGCAACAAGATCGTGACAACGGGCGAGGGCGGGATGGTCTGTACGAACGACGGGGCACTGGCGGCGCGCATGCGTTCGCTGAGGGGGCAGGGGGTCGACCCGAACCATGCCTATTGGTTCACCGAAACGGGTTACAATTATCGCCTCACGAACCTCGCCTGCGCGTTGGGACTGGCGCAGCTTGAACGGTTTGAGGCCTTACGTCACAAGCGCGAGGCGGTTCGGGCGTGGTACGAGCGGATGATTCAAGACGCGGACGCGCCGCTGGAGATACAACGGGCGACCCCGCAGACTCAGGCTGTGTTGTGGATGTTCGGCGTGCTGCTCGCGCGAGATGCACCTGTTTCCCGCGACGAAGCGCGCAGGCGGCTTGCGGACAGCGGTATCGAAACCCGGCCCTTTTTCCACCCGATTCACACGCTGCCCATGTTCGCAGATGCTAGAACGGATCAGGGGTGCCCGGTTTGCGCGGACCTCGCCGGTCGGGGGTTGATGCTGCCGACCCACACCGGGTTGACCCCTCAGGACGTGCAGCGCGTCGTCGATATGCTTACCACCTCAATCCTCCAAACGGCAGGGACGCCATGAACGTATTGTTTTGCGGGTACCACGAAGCGGGCTACCGAATCCTGCGCCAACTCGCCGCACATGGTCACAAGGTTCTCGTCGCCACACACGCCGCCACGCCGGATCTGCCAAGCGTAGCCGAGCTGGGGAGGGCGTATGGATTCGAGACGATCGTTGATGACCCGGCGGCGCTGTTGTATGGTGCGGCTTCGTTCCGACCCGACGTACTGTTCTCCGTGTACTACCGCAGCATGATCCCCGACGACGTGCTCAGCCGGGCGCCGTTGGGGGGGTTCAATTTTCACCCGTCGCTGCTGCCGCGACACCGGGGTTGTTTTTCCGCACCCTGGGCCATCATCGACGGAGACCGGGAAGCCGGCGTGACGTGCCACGTCATGACATCGCGATTCGACACCGGGGACATTGTCGCGCAACGGATCATGTCCGTCGATCAAGCGGAAACGGGGATCACCCTTTACTACAAGTTGGTCGATGCCACGGTCGAGTTGTTCCCGCGTGTGTTCGACGCGGTGGTGGAACGACGCCTGCAACCGGAACCACAAACGGGCAGCGAATCGTATCATGCGCGTCGGGTGCCGTTTGACGGCATCAT
>CAZWWW010000222.1:0-5670 GCA_964637715.1 uncultured Phycisphaeraceae bacterium
ATCGCGCGGGCTTAAAGCCCGCGGCTCGGAACACAAAAACGGGAAATGCTGTAGCCCAGGCAATTGCCCGCGACGCCACGGCGACACGCGCCTTCGTGAGAGCCGACAATGAGCGACAACGACGACACCAGAACGCCCCGAACGCTGCTCGTGCCGATCCTTGCCCTAGTGGCGTGCGTGTTTCTTTGGCCCGCGATGGTGACATTCAACCCGGGCGATTGGCCGAGTCCGTATCAGTTTCCACACAACAACCCGCCCGCGAACGCCTGCGGCAGCGTCGGCGCGTGGTTCGCCTATCAGCTCGCCTATTACCTCGGCGACGGGATCTACCCATTGCTGCTCTTTGCGACGCTGGCCGCCTTTGTTCGCTTGATTCGCGGCGAAGTCGGGCATTTATGGGAGCGGGCGCTGGGACTAACGCTCGTCGTTCTCTCGACCTCGGCCTCAACCCATCTTGTTTCGGCACCGGGCAGTGGAACCATCCCGGTGGGTCCTGGTGGATTGACAGGATATGCGTTGGGCGAACTGCTCAGGAATCACGTCGACCGATTGGGTACCGTGATCGTACTGGCCGCCTGTTTCTTTGTCGGCCTGCTTTTTACAACGGAGGGGTGGATCCTCAGACTGCCCGGGTTCATGGGTCGCATCGCACGGGCAACGGGATCGGCGGCGATGACAGCCTCGTCCGTGGGACGGGTCGCGCTGGCGGGTGCGTCGGGCGTACTAACCGACGGCGTCTCAGCCGAGGAACGGGGAGCCCTGCTGCGCTCGCCGCGTAAGCGACAAAGGAGGCGCGCACGCGGTGCGTCGTCGGAACAGGCCGAACTGTTTGACGAGCTGGACGAAGGCGAATCGGACGAAGCGGTTGCGCAGGTTGAACCGGGGACGGATGAAGACGACGAAGAAGAAGAGGTCGGCGACGAGGGGGGATCCGATCCGCATAATGAGGGATCGCGTTCCAGGGCGCGGAATCGCACGCGGGGTGCGGCGAATGACGTTGATAAGGAAGAGAGCGGCGAGGACGAGCGTAACGAACGCGGTCGCTCATCCAAACCGCGCGAGCGTCGTATGCCGATCGTCAATTTCCCCCGACCCAAGCAGGTCGCCCGAGCGGAGGCGTATCCGCGCCAGATCGAAAACTGGACGCTGCCGGCCCTGACCTTGCTCGAAGAACCGGAATATGGATTCAGCAAGCAACAAGAGGCCATCGTACGCGAGCAGGCGCGGGTGCTCGAACGAACGCTCGAAGAGTTTCGGATCGAAGCGCAGGTCGTCGAAATCGACACCGGTCCGGTGATTACCATGTTCGAATTGCGGCTCGGTGCGGGGGTGAAGGTTTCGCAGATTGCCAGCCTTTCGAACGACATTGCCCGGGCGCTGAAAGCCCATGCGATTCGCGTCGTCGCGCCGATTTCGGGGAAAAACACGGTCGGTATTGAAGTACCCAACCTGGAAAAAGAGAAAGTCCGTCTCAAGGAGCTCATCAGCATTGCGGGCAAGCGGGCGAGCGGCATGGGGCTGCCGTTGTTCCTCGGAAAGGACGCCAGCGGAGCGGGTCTGGTGGCGGATCTGACAAAAATGCCGCACCTGTTGATTGCGGGGACGACCGGATCGGGCAAGAGCGTGTGCCTGAACACGGTTATTGTAAGCTTGCTCATGACCAAGCGCCCCGACCACGTCAAGATGATCCTCCTCGATCCCAAAATGGTCGAGATGTCACAGTTCAAGAGCGTTCCGCACCTGATGTGCCCTATCGTTACGGACGTCCTGCGGGCCGAAAAAATACTGGCCTGGGCGGTGACGAAAATGGACGAGCGGTACGAACAGATGGCCGAGGCGGGCGTGCGCAACATCGCGGGCTATAACGCCCTCGGTCCCGATGAACTCTACCGCCGGTTCGCCCCGCAAAACGAGGCTGAGAAGGCACGCATCACCACCCACCTTCCCTATATCGTCATCATCATCGACGAGCTGGCCGACCTGATGATGACCGCGGGCAAGGAGGTCGAGCATCATCTATCCCGCCTGGCGCAGAAGTCGCGCGCCGTGGGCATCCACATCATCGTGGCGACGCAACGACCGGAGGCGAAGGTCGTCACGGGTTTAATCAAATCCAATCTGCCGTCGCGTATCTGTTTCCGCGTGGCCTCGCGCATGGACTCGCGCATCGTGCTGGATCAAAACGGCGGCGAGGTCTTGCTGGGTCAGGGCGATATGCTCTTTCTGCCGCCCGGTTCGCACAAGCTGATCCGGGCACAAGGCACCTTCCTGGAAGACGCCGAGGTCCACGCGGTGTTGCAGGATCTGGCCTCGCGCGCCGAACCGGAGTTCCACCCGGAACTGGTCAAGCTTCAGTCCGCCGACGCGGGCGACGACAACGGGATGCGCGATCCCTTGTTCGATGAGGCCGTCCGCGTTGTGTTGAAATCGAAACGCGGCAGCGTAAGTTTGCTCCAACGGCGGTTGACCATCGGATATTCGCGGGCATCTCGCCTTGTGGAACAGATGGCCGCCGCCGGTATTGTCGGGGATTACAAGGGCTCGCAGGCGCGTGAAGTCTCGATGACCTTGGACGAGTGGGACGCGCTGCAGGCACAAGTCGAGCAGGATATCGCGGAGGGGTATGAGGCGGACGGGGAAGAATACGCCGAAGAAACCGACGAGGACGAAGTGCTGTCGTCGTCGGACTAATACCTAGTCACACCTTAATTCCAGGGCGGCATGGGAAAGCAGCAGCTTGCCCGTGTTTTCCGGGGCCATCACGGGCAAACAAGTTTGCCCATGCCACCCACAACAAGCTACGGGCGAGAACCGGAGTCGGGGACTCCCGATTGGATGGATCCTGTTTGAAAGCACGTCCCAGACTCGGGCGCGGCGCATCGTCAACCTGCGAGGCCTCAAGAATCGGTCGCACACGGCTGCTTCCATGCAGCCCTCGTCGTAACCACGAAAGACAGGGGTCAGCCAACGATGATCCCTATCACGCATCGTGTGCCCCATACGGCGGTATAAGTAGGACAACGCCGGAATCTCCGATAGGTTATGATATCGCCCCTCCGGCTGAACAACCTTGGATCGGGGACGGGCTCGAGTATTGAGCCCTGCAGCGCCGGGGCGAGCTCGGACAGTGTACCACGATTGCACCCTTGTTCTTTCTGATTGAGCGTCTTGAAAGATCGACCTACAAAAAGGACTGACACGCCGATAGCTGTCGGTTGCGCGGTCATCCTCGCCTGTCTCTTGATCGGCGGGGTATCCAGATCGTGGGCTCAAGACGGCACACCATCCTCGGAGACGGTTACTCCGTTCACGCATTACATACCGGCTTCGGCAGGCCTGTATGTAAACGTCAGCCGTCTCGGAGAGGTTAACGAAGCCCTCCACCGCGTTAACGCGTGGCGATGGCTGCCGCTGCTTCTCGGCGCGACGGCATCGGATCAATTCCCCGGCGATCTTCAGCAGGCGGTCGGCAAACTGTTGGGGACGACGACGTTCCGGGGCGAGCGGGACTTGATGCGTTCCGAGGTCGGCATTGTGGCTTCGTCGCTAATGGATCTGGACCACGCTGTATGGATGGTACGCACCCCGGACGCCGGTGCGGCGGACCGCTGGTTCCCCGAAAACAGCAGAACGGCGCAGGCGGATTTCGGAGCGGCGCGCTCGTTCCGCATGAAGGACGGGCTCATCGTGTGCGCGCGGGACGGCATCGTCGCCCTGGCGCGCCGATGGGAAAACGATTCGCTGGTTCTCTCCACGATGTACCTGCTGCGCGGTCGGAGTGGACCGACCCTGGACGAACTGCCGGCGCTTCAGCGGGCACGCGGGTATCTGCCCGCGCGACCACTGGCCACCGCGTATCTGCGCGGCACGCCGGCGCCGGCGGACCATGCAGAAAAGCGGTCCGCTGCTCATGGAACGGCCACCACCTCAAGGGCGGTGGCGTCCGGGGAACTCATCGCCGGTCTCTACGAAGCGGACGACGGGTTGGACCTTGCGGTACGCGGTGCGTCCACTTCCGTCGCCGACCTGCCCGCCGTGGCGCCTGCAACCGTTGAACGTATGCTGCAGCTACCGCGTTCCACGTTGCTGGCGGTGGCGCGCGGGGTCGATTGGTCCGCGCTGATTCAAACCACACCCGACACGTCGCCGTCGGGATGGCTCGCACGATACCTTTCCTTTCTGTTCAACGTGCGCGGATCCCAATCCGGGGTGCCCGCCCCCTTTGATCGCCTGGGATCGAACGTGGTGCTGGTGTGGGACCAGAACTTCGCGCCCGACAGCGCTGCGCCGCAATTCGCGTTGTTGCTGGAAACGCAGGAACCCGAATACGTGGCCTTACAGGTGCGCCAGGCTGTGGCCCGTTTGAAGGATCTTGTCAGCGTCGTCGATTCACCCGCAGCCTCAAGGGCGATCGGGCTTGAAGACTCCGTGCATCTCGGAGACCCGATCACCTGTGCCCCGCTGCGCGCCTACGCGCTGGCCTCAGCGCATAAGTCAACGCGATTGCTTGCGGACGTAGCCCCCTGCTGGACGGCGACGGGCGGCTGGTTCATCTTCGCACTGGGGCGGGACCACCTGGAGCGGATACTGGACGCGCAGCGCGGTTTCGGGCCCTCGCTGTCGATTATGCGTGAGGCATCGAGCCTACGGCGCACGCGTTCGGCGGTACGTTTGGCGGCGCTTGTACAAGGAGAGCTCGCGTCCGAAGTGCTCGATGAATGGGTGGGGGGCGCGGGCGGCGATGGTTCGTTCCTGGCACCTGGCTGGTGGGACGATCTGATCGGGCAGGGGCGCGTAGGACGCCGGCGTGTTGGTATCGGTATGCGTACGCAACAGAAGCCCGGCGTCGTGATCGTGGGACGGGTCTACGCAGGCACCGCGGCGGACGGTCGGCTTGAGGTGGCGGACCGCATTCTCGGGGTGGATGGTTCGTTGTTGGCGTTGGAGAATCCGAACGCCGATCTTCGATCTCGAATCGATCAAAGCCTCGCCCGACCGGGTCCCACGCTGCGGGTGAAGCGCGGCCAAACGATGCTGGACGTGGTGCTTCCTTTGAAGGATGCCCCCGAAGCGTTTACGCGGCTGGGTATGAAACCGGCGGACGCCGTCCGCGAAGTGGCCTCCGTGTTTCGCTCCATCCCGTTCGCCAGCTTTGTGCTGAGCAGTGCGGATGAAGGCCATTATTCGGCGCGGGTGAATGTGCGGTTTGCGTCGGAAACGACGGCTACTCAAATCCCGCCCGAGTAACGCGTTGCGCTAAGGAGGGATCTCGTGCGTTAGAACATTTCCCGTTCTTGCGCACTGAACCGCGGGGTTTATGCCCGCGCGATCTTCCCGGTCTCGATGCCGGTTCGGGTGTCCAAGAACCGCCACATGAAAACGATAACTGCTCTAAGCCAACACACCCGTCGGGTAGGCGTCGAGCCCCAAACCGGCCACGTCGCCCGCACGGAATTGATGGTACCCCAACGCCGCAATCATGGCCGCGTTGTCCGTGCAGTAGGCACGCTCCGCCGCGCGGAACCGCAGCTTTCGCCGCGCGCACTCTTGCTCCAACGACGTGCGCAAGTGTGTGTTCGCAGCCACGCCCCCGCCGAGCAAGACCGTGTTGATTCCCGTTTGGGCAACAGCCAGCATCGTCTTGCGCACCAGTACGTCAACGACAGCCTG
>CAZWWW010000223.1:0-5647 GCA_964637715.1 uncultured Phycisphaeraceae bacterium
GGTCGGTGGCGCGGGCGTCGATAAACTTAACGTGTGCCTCAGGCCACACCCAGAACTGTGTAAAAGCGACGTTCCCTACCGACCGAAACCACGGACGATAGGCCCGTTTCAATCCCAGTTGATGCCAGCCGAGCGTCAGCACAGCGTACGCGACGATGGCGACGACGGCGAACTTGACGACTGTTTTAGGTGGGAACATCGGCGCGTCTCTTGGTTCGTTTCGTGCTCGCTGACGCCCACAGCGCCCAGAGGAGGATCGCCAACAGAATGAACAGGAATTGCCAGATGTCCAGGTGCATCACATCAAATGCTTTGGTCCAGAACACGCGTGTCCAGAACAACGTGATGATGCGCACGATGTTGACGATCATCAGGATGAAGGTGCCCGCGAAGAGTCCGACGAGCTTGTCGAGCCACGGCGCGGGTGACGCGATCACCGCCGACAGAAACAACACGGTGGGGGCGACGGCGTCGCAGCCGCGCTCCACGGTGATCGTTCCGCGTTTGCAGTAGAGGGTCTTGTCGCGCACTTCCAGGCCCTCAAACCCCAATCCGTTCACGATCGATCCTGCGACGGACGCGGTACGCTGTAGATACCAGGGAAAGAAATGATCGTTCACGGGGGCGGTCGTTGTGGCTGCGTAGTAAAACGCCATGAGCGCCGCGAACGCCACGAGAAACTTCAAATCTCTACCGTGCATCTCCAGCCACGTCGGCGGACCACCGGCGGATCGATCATCGCCCTTGGCGGGGCGTTCCTTTTTGTTGTGTCGTTTGCCCATACGTTGACCCGATGCGAAACGAAAGACGGTGATCCGGGCTTGGATGTGGAGAACCCAAACCCGTGCCATAGGCCCATCTTAGTAAACCCCCCTGCCGATCGCCAGCGTTCACTTACGTCCGTCCACGGTTATTCGGAGACATACTCGGGTTATCAGACGACCAACGGTTGTTTTGGGTACGCGCGCCGTCGAAGTGGGCGTGCGGCTCCGGCATGCTTGCAAGGAGCATGGTGTCTCGTTTCCCGTGCGAATACGGAGCGGCATTCCAAAGGGTGGCCCTTGCTCTCGCCGATTCGTACACTGGTGGTGTGCCCGATTCCGTGGTGCGGCGACCCTTGGTCCGGTTGCCCGATCGGCGATATCGATAGGTTTTCCTGCCCGTCGTGACGCCGGGTAATGGGTCCCGATGGCGCGCCGGGCTTTTCGGGCGGCGTATGGCCGCGTGTGGTGGTTGCTTGACTGAACAGGCTGATCGGGATAGAAGGTATGGGCATGTCGATCGGTATACGCTGGTGCCGACATAAGTCGGCGATCAGCGCTCGCCGCGGCGATCGATCGAGTGTGGCCGATCACGATCATGACTGGAGTGTTTCCCACGTCGATTCCGCGTCGTCTGCATTCGGGACGCATCTGCCGGCGTTGATTACCCGTTGCTGGAGCTTTGACGAGCGTGTCCGAGACCAATCACCCTGAACCGGCGGCGACGGAGCAACCGACGCCGAATCCCATGTCGCAAGCTGAGACGCCGTCGGTCGAAGCGAAGACACCTGAAGCCTCCGACGCCCGTGCCGAAGAGCGCGCCCGCCTCGACCGAGAGGTCAACGAAGCAATGGCGGCGATGGCCCCTTCCGACCTCGCCGAGTTGAGTGGCGGCGGGGGTTCCGCGGCGACTACCGAACCGGGTACGGAACTTGTCGGTACGGTGGCGGGTGTTGGTCACGACGACGTGTTCATCGAATTCGGTCCCAAACTCCAGGGTGTTCTCCCGCGTCTTCAGTTTGGCAAGAAGGAAGCGGTCGAGGTGGGTCGGCGCGTCGACTGCGTGGTGGAGCGATTCGATGACGAAGCGGGTCTGTTGATCGTCAACCGTAAGGGCGCGATCCAGCGGGCGACCTGGACGAATCTCGCCGTCGGCAACAGCGTCGAAGGTCGCGTGACCGGTTTGATCAAAGGCGGTCTCGAGCTCGACCTCAAAGGTATTCGGGCGTTCATGCCCGGTTCGCAGGCGGATCTGAACCCCATGAAGGACGTCTCCGTCCTGCTGAACGAAGTGGTCACCTGTGAAGTCATCGAACTGGATCGGCGCGGGAAGAACGTCATCGTAAGCCGCCGCCGATTGCTTGAGCGCGAGCGGGCGGAACAGCGGGAGCGGGTCAAAGGGGAGATCGAAGTCGGTCAGGTGCGCCGCGGCGTGGTGCGGCGTCTTGCGGACTTTGGGGCGTTTGTCGATATCGGGGGGATCGACGGGCTGTTGCACATACGCGATCTCAGTTGGGGCACCGTCGACAAGGTATCCGACGTCCTTTCGGTCGACCAGGAAGTCGATGTGATGATCCTGAAGATCGACACCAAGCGCGACCGTATTTCGCTCGGTCTCAAGCAGGCGTTGCCCGATCCCTGGACCGGCGTCGAGTCCCGTTTCTCGGTGGGTCAAGCCTGCAAAGCGCGGATCGTGCGCATTGCCGATTTCGGTGCGTTTGCCGAGCTTGAGCCGGGTATTGAAGGGCTGATTCCGATCAGCGAGATGAGCTGGGGACACATCAAGACGGTGGGCGAGGTGGTAACCGTCGGGGCGGTCGTCGATTGCAAGGTCATTCGCGTTGAGCCCCAAAAACGACGCATCGCCCTGAGCATCAAGCAGGCGCAGGCCGATCCGTGGGCCGGCGTGCTCGAAAGTTTTGCGCCGCAGTCGCTTGTCAAAGGCACGGTGACACGCTTGGCTGACTTCGGGGCGTTCGTTCAACTGACACCGGGCGTCGAAGGGCTTGTTCACATCTCGGAAATGTCCGATCGGCGCATCAAGTCATGTGCAGAGGTGGTCCGGGAGGGGCAGGAAATAGAAACGCGGGTGCTCGGGGTTGATCCGGAAAGCCGGCGCATCTCGCTCTCGATCAAACAGGTGGCCGCTCCCGCCGGGCAACGAAGATCTGATGAACCCGCGTCGGACACCCCAAGCAAGCCAACCAAGAAACGAAAGAAACCTTTGCGCGGCGGGCTGTCCAGTCATTTCGACTGGTAGTTGTTGCACGGTTGGATCGTTTCCCGTTCTCGCGTAACCGACCGCGGGCTTGAGCCCGCGCCGGTCCTCCTTGTTTCGATGCCGATTCGTCCGCCGAAGACCCGGCAGATCAACGGGATAAACACATTATAGCATCCCCCGCGGTGGCGAGTCGCCGCATCGGATCGGTTTACCGGACGAAACAGCGATTCGACGGCCAGCTCGTGTTAGAGCCCGCTCTAATCGGGCGTAGGCGCGCGAGGCGTATCAGCGCCTTCTAATTCTCGGGACCAACCGCTTGCGGGGCGCCGCTTCGGCCTATCAAGAATCGTACGATTGGTTCGTGCTCATAAGGCAAGCTCGATCCGGTGGCAGCGTCCGATCCCGATTCTCACCAGGGAATCCATGGTGGTTCGCCGCTAGGTTTGGATTGAGAAGGCTATAGAGCGCGAATTCCGCCGATCGAACGGTACGAGGAACCGCAAAGCGTGGTGCTTATTCGGTCGGGCGGTGTGAAGTGATAGCACCACATGGCATCGAACGATTTGCGTGTGGCGATCGAACGGTGCGGCGGTCCGCAGACCCGTGCGCGGTGGCGGACGCTTTTCGGGATGGAAGGGGGAAGTGATGGTGAAACGTACCAGGTACACATCGAGTCGTCGTCGTGGTGTGGTCGCCGTTCAGGTGGCCGTCATGCTCATCGTGTTGATGGGGTTTGCCGCGCTGACCGTGGACGTAGGGGCCATGTACAACGCACGAGGTGATTTACAACGTACGGCGGACGCCGCGGCGTTGGGAGCCGCTTCGATGCTGAGTGCGTACGATCAGGGTGATCCCCTGGATCTGGCGCGCGAGGCTGCGATCAAGTACGCCCAGCGGAACGGTGTCTGGGGTCACGGGATGAAACTCGACTCATCAAGCGACATTGTTTTCGGTCGAGCGAACTACGACGCGGGGGCGAACCAGTTTACGTTTACGCCGACGACAACCGCGCCGGACGCGATCCGCATACGCGTGCAGATGAGCGAAAACTCTACCAACGGTCCGTTCCAATTGTTTTTCGCCCGCGTGTTCGGCAAGGAGTCCGTGAATCTTTCGGCGCAGGCGACGGCTATCATGGTCCCGCGCGACATCGCGGTCGTGGCCGACCTGTCGGCGTCACACAACGACGACAGCGAACTGCAGCACATCAACGAAACCGATATCAACCTGTTTGATGTGTGGGGCAACCTGCCGGTGACGCGTGGCAAGAACGGTATCGGCAACGGCATTGACCCGCCGCCGCCGGGTGATCCCGCAAATCCCGCGCCCGCTCCGAAGTTCGGACCGGGCAAACCGGGCAACGGCGGTGCCGATCCGGGCACCGTGGCGACAGGCGGGCAGATGGGACCGACCTGGGGCTGGATGTACTACTGGGGGAATACGATCGATGCCAGTTATGATCCCAACTCGGACCCCGGCTTGATGAACCTGCCGCGCTATCAGAACTGGAACAACGCCGATCTGACGCAGTGGTATCAGGAGATCGGGTATTCGCCGGACGAGATTACGGCACTGATGAGTCGGACCTATGATGGTTATCGCGATTCCTGGTATCAGTACGGCTGGACCACGCGCGTGGCTGTTGCCCTGGGACTCGCGCGCTGGAACAGTGGGAAACCCGGCGGGTTGTGGTCCAAAATCAACGACACACCGGGCAACGGCAACTCGTGGGTGGGTGCAGCCGAACTGACCTGGCTCGTTGATTATCCCTTCCAGCAGGGATCGTGGACGGATTACATCTACAACTACGTCCGCAAGCGTAATTCGCGAATGGCCGTCGCCGATCGAAGGTTTCAGTACAAATTCGGCGCCAAGACGTTTACGAACTATTTGTTGGAGCGTCGTCCCAGGCACGATCAGACTGCGGATCTGAACGCTACGCCAACTCAGCCGATGCAGGCGGTCAAGGATTCTGTGACTCATCTCATGGGAACCCTGTACGCCTTGAAAACGGACGACCGCGTTTCCTTGGAGATCTACGGGACGACCGCACGTCACGAGGTAAGCCTTACGGACAATTACTACGCCGTGAGCGACCGTCTCAAGGAGATGCAGGCTGGTCATTACGACACCTACACGAACATGGGGGGCGGTATAGATAAGGCTATTGAAGAACTTCAGAGTTCACGGGCACGCAGTGCGTCCAAGAAAGTCATTGTGTTGTTGACCGACGGTAAAGCGAATGTCAATGAGTATGGCTGGCCAAGCTATTACGGTGGTCCGGAATTCGCCCTGGCCAAAGCTGAAGAAGCTGCGGCGCTGGGCATCCGCATTTTCGCGGTGAGCGTTGGTGTTGATGCTGACGTAGCCACGATGCAACAAATCGCCGACATCGGCCACGGTGAGCATTTCCATGCGGAAGGATCGATCGATCAGTACAGCGCCCAGTTGGATGCGATTTTCGAGACGATCGGCGGTCGCCGTCCTGTCGCGCTGATTCAGTAGTTTCGTTTTGAACAACCAAGAGACGGTTGGCTCAGGCGGGGCCGGCGTCGGGGCGTCGTGCC
Source organism: uncultured Phycisphaeraceae bacterium (assembly GCA_964637715.1). Lineage (GTDB taxonomy): Bacteria > Planctomycetota > Phycisphaerae > UBA1845 > UBA1845 > CAZWWW01. Next base: position 5,550 of record CAZWWW010000223.1, read on the forward strand.
GGATGGTTCCGGTCGACGCCCCGGCTCATTTCATGTGGTCTGATAGGTATACCTCACGCGGTTACATTTTGCGGTTCCTGTAGCGTTTGAAAACGCAG